>JAYTEI010000204.1:0-3407 GCA_043735445.1 Akkermansiaceae bacterium
CCTTCGTCCACAGTGGGGAAGGGACCCGAACCCACGCGGGTGGTGTAGGCCTTGCAAACCCCGATGACCCTTTGGATGGCGTTAGGCGGCAGGCCGGAGCCAGTGCAGGAGCCGCCCGCTGTCGTGTTAGACGAAGTGACGAACGGATAGGTGCCGAAGTCGATGTCGAGCAGGGTGCCTTGAGCGCCTTCGAAAAGAATCGTCTTGCCCGCTTTCCACGCGGTGTGTAGCACCGGAATGGTGTTGGTGACGTGAGGACGTAGTCGCTCGAAGGCGGTGTAAACTTCTCCGAGCACCTGGTCTGCGGTGAATTGAGGCAGGTCGTATTTAGCGAGGATCTCGTTCACCTCGGTGACGCGCCGCGTGACTTGGGCGCGGGTGAACTCCTCGTCCAACAGATCCGCGATGCGCAGGCCGCAGCGGTTGACCTTGTCCGCGTAGGTAGGGCCGATGCCTCGTTTGGTGGTGCCGATTTTTTGATCGCCGAGAGAAATCTCGCGGGCAGCGTCGAGTTCTTTGTGAAACGGGAGAACCACATGAGCGCGATCCGAAATCAGCAATTTATCCGGCGTTACCGAAACCCCGAGTGCCTCATTCCTCTCGATTTCCGCAACCAGGCCGGTGGGATCCACGACCACCCCATTGCCGATGATGTTGACTTTGCCGTCCCACAGGATGCCGGATGGCAGCAAGTTGAGAATGTAGCGCACCCCATTGGTGATGACGGTGTGGCCGGCATTGTTGCCACCTTGGCCACGCACCACGTAGTCCGCAGTTTCTGTCAGATAGTCAACGATCTTGCCTTTTCCTTCGTCTCCCCATTGGAGACCTACGACGATAGTGTTCATAAAATTTTTTTAACCGCGAATGGACGCGAATTGACGCGAATGGAAGAGGAATTCAGGAGCTTAGAATGATCCGCTCCCATTCGAGTTTGGGTTTTTTGAAGTTGATGATGAGGCCGAGCGGAAGACCTGTGATCCGCAAATAGTTGAGCATTTGGCCGCGCTCGATGGGGGTGATATGTTCTATTGTTTTGGTATCAACAATGATCTGACGATAGGCGATGAGGTCGGGAATAAACTCACCGACCATCACGTCCCTCCATAAGACGGGGAACTTCGGTTGCTGGACAAACGGAATGCCGCGATGTCTGAATTCAACCGCCAACGAATTCTCGTAAGGCTTCTCATGAAGTCCGTGACCGATCCCATTGATGATCTCAAGCGCACACGAAATGATGGCATAAACTTCATCCTTCAAAATCAATTCGCGTCCATTGGCGTCCATTCGCGGTTGAAATTATTTGGTTTGGTCGATCAGCGCCGCGAACTCCTCGAAAAAGTAAGCGGCGTCGTTAGGTCCGGGAGCGGCTTCCGGGTGGTATTGCACGCTGAAGACCGGCAATTCGCGGTGGCGCATCCCTTCCACCGTGCCGTCGTTCAAGTTCACGTGGGTGACTTCCACTTCCGGCGGCAGCGAGTCCGGGTCCACCGCGAAGCCGTGGTTCTGCGAGGTGATCGAAATTTTCCCGGTGCGTAAATCTTTGACCGGCTGGTTGCCGCCACGGTGACCGAACTTCAGTTTGAAGGTCGTGCCGCCGAAGGCGTGGGCGAGGATCTGATTTCCTAGGCAAATCCCGAACACCGGCAGCTTGCCGATGAGCACCTTGATTTCCTCGTGGATGTAGCCAAGCGCCGCCGGATCGCCGGGGCCGTTAGAGAGGAAAAGTCCATCCGGGTTTTTCGCCATCACCTCAGCCGCCGTGGTGCGGGAGTTCACCACCTCCACCTCGAAGCCCGCTTGGCGCAGGCGGCGCAGGATGTTGTATTTCAGCCCGAAATCATAAGCCACGATCCGGTGGCGCACGGGCCGGAGAGTCTCGTAGTAGCCGGTTTTTCCGGTCATGACGTTGGGCAAGCTCCACTCCCGCGACTCGGCCGTCCACACGTAGGATTCCGCCGTGGAAACTTCCTTCACGTAGTCCATGCCTTCCATCATCGGCGATGCCTTGGCCGCAGCGATCGCGGCGTCCGCATCCAGTTCCGTCGTCACGCAAGCCCGCAGCGCCCCGCGCGAACGCAGGCGCTTGGTCAGTGCGCGGGTGTCGATCCCCTCGATTCCCAAAATCCCGTGCTCCGCCAAATACGCCGACAGCGGCTGGCTGGAGCGCCAGTTAGACGGCACCTCGCACAGCTCGCCGATGACGAATGCCCGGATATGCGGCGCACCAGACTCCGCGTCCTGCGGGTTGATCCCGTAATTCCCGATCTGCGGGTAAGTCATCGAGACGATTTGGCCGCGGTAGGACGGATCGGTGATCACCTCCTGGTAGCCCGTCATCGAGGTGTTAAAACAAATTTCTCCGGTGGTGGTTCCGGTGGCTCCGAAGGCGGTTCCTTCGAAACAGCGTCCATCTTCAAGGGCTAGAATGGCAGTAATCGGCACGGCGGCGGAAAGCTAGGCAGCCGATTCCGGCGATGCAAGAGAATGTCATTCTCATGCCCCATTGGGGAAATCCGAAACCGCGAATGAACGCGAATGGACGCCAATGAGGAGAGAATCAGAAATCCTGCGCCCCCATTTTATCCTCCCATTTTCCCATTCGCGTCCCTTCGCGTTCATTCGCGGTTAAAAAACTCCAAAGCCACCCTCACTCCCGCGCCCGGCTATCGATCACGATCGTCACCGGCCCGTCATTCACCAGCGCCACCTTCATCTCCGCCCCAAAAACTCCTCGCCCCACTGGTTTTCCCACCTCCAACTCCAGAGCCGCACAAAACGCCTCGTAAAGCGGCTCCGAAATCCCCGGCACCGCCGCCCGCAGGAACGACGGCCGGTTGCCCTTCTTCGTCGAGGCATGCAGCGTGAATTGGCTCACCACGATAATCTCGCCACCAATGTCGCCCACGGATTGGTTCATCTTGCCCTCCGCATCGGGAAAAACCCGCAACCTCGCCACCTTGCCGCCGAGCCACGCGACGTCATCCATCGCATCGCCTCCTTCCACCCCGAGCAAAATCAGCAGCCCCTGGCCGATTTTTGAAACCGTATCGCCGTCAACCGTCACCGCCGCCTCCAGCACCCTTTGAATCACCGCCCGCATCCAGCGACCCTGCGGATTTTCCGCCGCTGTGCAAGGCTTGCCGCTAGCGCTGGAGCGGAGCGATGACTTACCCTCCCAGGATATGCCTGAAAAAATAAGGGTGCGGTCGGAGCGCAAATGAGCTTCCGCCGCACCCTTCATTGTTAGGCGTTGAGGTCATTGCTCCTTGGGCCATTCGACGACACCGGTGTCCAGATCATATACAGCCGTCACGATGCGAACCTCGGATGCCAGCTCGCCGAGTTTGGCGTTGGCGCGAATGTTGGCTGCGACCTGTTGCACGTTCTCGTGGATGGTGTTC
>JAYTEI010000205.1:0-16463 GCA_043735445.1 Akkermansiaceae bacterium
CTGTTCACTCTGACGATGTTAGAAATCGTCCTCGGCATCGATAACATCGTGTTCATTTCCATCCTAGTGGATCGACTGCCCGAGGAAAAACGCAAGCAGGGTAGGCTGATGGGCCTAGGTCTGGCGATGGGTGCGCGGATGGTGCTGCTGCTTTCCATCACTTGGATCATGAGCATGCAAAACCCGCTTTTCCAAATCCCCGTGCATCCGGCGGTGTGGGACATGATGCCCAGTGCGAAGGAGCACGGCGGAATGCTTCTTATTTCCATCAAGGATCTGATTCTGCTAGTCGGCGGGTTTTTCCTGATCTGGAAGTCCACCAAGGAAATCCACCACAGCCTAGAAGGCCACGAGGAGGCCACTCTCACCTCTGCCGCGAAATCCAGCTTCGGCGCGGTGCTGGTGCAGATCGCGTTGATCGACATCATCTTCTCGTTAGACTCGGTGATCACCGCCGTCGGGATGGTCAATGACCCGACGCGGGTCTCGCTGATGATGGTCGCGGTGATGCTCGCGATCGGCGTGATGATGCTCGCCTCGGGTGCCATCAGCGCGTTTGTCTCGAAACATCCGTCGGTCAAAATGCTAGCGCTGTCGTTCCTAATTATGATCGGCACGGCGCTGATGGCGGAGGCGCTGCACTTCCACATTCCCAAGGGATATATCTATTTCTCGATGGTCTTCTCACTGGGAGTGGAGCTGTTAAATCTCAAACTCCGCACAAAGCGCGTGCCCGCCGAAGGCGCAGATATTTGAGGTTTCTTCAAGCAGTCCGGGGGCATCTGCAAGTCTCTTGCATTTCGGCAGGAGCCGGGCAAGGGTCGCAGCGTGCGCGGCTCACCCATCATTCGGTTCATCCTTCTCGTCATCGCCCTCGCGGCGACGGCCGCCGGCTTGCTGCGAGTGACTGCCGCACGGGGCAGCGGCGGTCCAGCGCCTAAGCCACCCGCAGTCGAGCGAGCCGCACTGGCGGCGGTGCCATTTCACCTCGTCCTATCCGCTCCGGCAGCCGCAGTGGAAATCGACACTGGCCACCTGATCCGCCCGCTCACGGTGCAATCAACGGTTTCTGGAATGCTAGAACTCGATCCTAACAACCCGCGCTTGGGACTGGTGGTCCGTTGGAAAAACCCAAGCGCACCTGGCGAACATCGTTTCGCGAAGCTGACCGTGGAAGCTCCCGGCCAGGAAACTTTCAGCCATGTGTTCGACGCCGCAGGCGATATCGACGATTTCCTGGAACTCCCCTTCCCTGCCACAAAATGAATGAAACCCATCACGACGGCTGCGCCCACCACGGGCAACACCACGAGCTGGTGATCAAAAACGTGACCGTCCGCTACCGGCGGGTGCTGGCGCTAGACGACGTTTCACTGGCGACTTCTTGCGGCAACCGAGTGGCACTGATAGGTCCTAACGGTGCGGGTAAAAGCACGCTGCTCAAGGCGATCGCCGGGCTGGTGCCCCGCGACGGAGGTTCGATCAGTTGGCGCGGCACGGCGGTGAAGAAATGGTCGCGCGAGTTTGCCTATCTCCCGCAGCGCGAGGAGGTGGACTGGTCATTTCCCATCACCGTGCGCGGCTTGGTGGAAATGGGCCGCTACCCGCAAACCGGCTGGTGGCGGAAATTTTCCGCCGCAGATAGTGCCGCAGTCGATGGCGCACTGGAATCACTTGCGCTGCTAGATCTGCAACACCGCCAAATCCGCGAGCTCTCCGGCGGGCAACAGCAACGGGCATTCCTCGCCCGTGCGCTGGCGCAGGAGGCACATGTGCTGCTGCTAGACGAGCCATTCGCCGGACTCGACCGCAATGCCGCGCAACTGCTAGGCGACTTGTTAGCCCGGCTGGCTCACGAGGGGCGGCTGGTGATCGCCTCGCACCACGATCTCAATACGGTGCCGCGTTTGTTCGATGAAGCACTGGTGCTGGCGACACGCACGCTGGCCTTCGGGCCGGTGGAGGAAGTGCTAACACCCGAGCTGATTGAACGCACCTTCCACGAGCCAGCCGCCCACGCCTGACCATGATTTTCGAGTTACTCACTAATCCCTTCTATCAGCGCGCACTCGCCACTGCGGGCTTCATCGGCTTTGCCAACGGCTTCTTCAGCGGCTTCGTCGTCCTGCGGCGCAACGCGCTGTCGGTCTCCGCGCTGTCGCACACGATGCTGCCGGGCATCGCGCTGGGGATTTTCCTAACTGGCGCACTGAGCCAGTGGAATGCGTTCTTCGGGGCAATGTTCGCTGCGTTGTTAGTCGGACTCGGCTCGGTGGCCGTCGCCCGCGGCAACCGGGTGGAGCAAGGCACCGCGCTGGCCGTGCTCTACACCGCCGCCTTCGCCGCCGGGATCGCCCTGCTGCCCAAGCTCGACACCCGCCAAGAGCTGGAACATTGGCTCTTCGGCGACATCATCGCCGTGGGAAATGCGGACATCTGGATCGCCTTCGGGATCGGTGCCGCCACCCTGCTCATCACCAATTTGCTGATGCGGCCCATCTTGCTCACCCTCTTCGAGCCAAATGTGGCGGCGGCGCAGGGCGTGCCGGTCCGGTTCATCCAGTATTTGATCTTCGCGCTGTTAGTGCTGGCACTGGTGTCCTCGCTACAAGCGGTGGGCTGCGTGCTGTCCGTCGGCCTGTTAGTCACCCCGGCGGCGACCGTTTCCCTGCTCACCGACCGCACCTCCGCGTTGTTCTGGGGCGGCGGATTGATCGGCGGAGTCGGCTCGGTGGCGGCGGTCTTGCTGTCCGGGAAATTCGGAATCGCGCCAGGTCCAGCGATCGTCATCGTGCTTGGGCTGCTGTTTGTCGCAGCGTATCTGTTCAGCCCGAAATACGGCCTGCTGGCGCCGCGCCGGAGGTAGGAGGCAGATGAAACCAAGAGAAGAGTTAGGCACCGCGAATCTGGCGAATTTTGCGAATCTTGGAAAGGATCTAGAAAGCGGATTCGAGGGGCGTTGAGGTCTTGTCCATGCGTGGAGCAGAGACGTCCCTCTATTTTCAGACCACCTCTTAATCATTCGCCTGATTCGCTAGATTCGCGGTGCCTTAAATCTTCATCTCCTCCGAATTCCGCCGGAGATGATCTGGACATGCGCACTCCTTGTTTCATGCTCCGCGCCATGCCATCCGTCCATGTCGATCTCGCCGACCGCGCTTACAACGTCCTCGTCGCACCGGGGCTGTTAGCCCTAGCAGGTGACACCCTCCACCAGGCTGGCATCTCCGGCATGCGGGCAGCGATTATCAGCGACGATACGGTTGCTAGATTCCACGCCGGAGTGCTGATGGAGTCTTTGGAAAACGCTGGTTTCAAACCCACACTCCACACCGTTGCGGCGGGCGAGGCGTCGAAGTCGATGACCCAAGCCGAGACGCTGTGCCGGGAAATGATCCGCGCCGGCCATGATCGCAAGTCGCTGGTCGTCGCCCTCGGCGGTGGCGTGGTGGGCGACTTGGCTGGCTTCGTGGCCGCCATTTTCTACCGGGGAATTCCCTTCGTGCAGGTGCCCACGACCATCGTCGCGCAGGTCGATTCCTCAGTCGGCGGCAAGACCGGCGTCAACGTGGGCGAGGGAAAAAATTTGTTAGGTGCCTTTCACCAGCCGCGCTTGGTGCTGGTGGACCCGGAAACATTGCGGACGCTGCCCGACCGGGAATTCCGCGAAGGCTTCGCAGAGGCGATCAAGCACGCCGCCATCCGCGATGCGGCGATGCTCGATGATCTCGCCGCGTTTGACCCTAACGGCCGCGATGTCCCGCCGGACTTGATCGCGCGCAACATCGCCATCAAGGCCCGCGTGGTGGAGGCCGACGAACACGAAACGCGCGACATCCGCGCGTTGTTAAATTTCGGCCACACCATCGGCCACGGCATTGAGGCGGCGGTGCCTTATGGCGAGCTGTTGCACGGCGAGGCAATCTCGCTGGGCATCCGTGCGGCGTTGTTTCTATCCGAACGCCACGCCGGACTGCCACCCGCCGCCAGTGCGACGGTGATCGGGCTGTTGGAGAAATATCACCTCCCGTTAGTTCTGCCGCCGGAAATCACCACGGAGCGGATTATGGAGAAACTCGCCCGCGACAAAAAGTTTTCCGCCGGGGCGATCCGTTTCGTGGTGCTCGACGCACTCGGCAGCGCCAAGGTGATCAACACGGTCACCGCAGAGAATCTGCGGGAGGCGATTGGGTATTTGAGGATGTAGGACCGCCGGTTAAGGCTAATTTCAAACGAAATCGACCCTAGCCCGAGAAAGGAAAATGGCGAAGGTGGCAACGCCTATTTTTACCACTGATTACTCTGATTTTAACTGATTTCACTGAAAGAGTTGGCAGAAATCTCACTCACCTTTTGGGTGAATAGGCGCTTCTTTCCAATCTCTTCAAAATCAGTTCAATCAGTGAAATCAGTGGTTACCATCTTCCATCAAGGTTAACTCAGTGCCTTTGGTCCGCACCCCGGATGATCATTTCGGCCGCGCCATCTCGAACAGATCGCGGGTCTTGCAATACCCGTTAGGCACCGACATTCGACCGATGGGATGAAATTTTTCTCCGCGCACGCGCAGAGTTACGGGATCGAGAAACTCCTCGCGCACTTGCACGCGGTGGACGATGCCGAGGATCAGCCGGTTCTCGCCGATCTGTTGGATCGAGTGAACTTTGCACTCAAGCGCGGCCGGCGCAGCGGCGATCCGGGGCGGCGCGACTGACGAGGAGGCCGCAGTTTCGAGTGACTCCCGTGCAGTCTCGCTCACGCCGTAGGGCACGACGGCGGAGGTGCGATTCATAACGGCGGCGAGCGGCTCATCCACCAAGTTGATGACAAACTCGCCGGTGCGGCGGCAATTTCTAGCAGTGTCCTTGGGCGAGCCGTCGTCGCGGTCGCCAGGAGCGAAGATCACCAGCGGCGGCTCGGCACCGAAGACGTTGAAGAAGGAGAATGGAGCGGCATTCACGCTGCCGTCCTCATTCAGAGTGGTGACCCAAGCGATCGGCCGGGGCGTCACCAGTCCTGCTAGAATCGGATAGGCGCGGTCGGCGTGGGTGGTTAGGAGGTCGAGTTCGATCATGCGGTGGGTGATTTCTCCACGATGCTGAGTGCTTCGCCGTCGGCAAACTTGGTGCGCATGAGGTCGCCGGGTTTGAGTGTGTGAGACGAGGTGACGATCTTGCCATCCGCCGCGAGGGTGATGGAGAAACCGCGGTGGAAGGCGGACTCTGGCCCGAGCGTGCGCAAGAGGCCGCGTAGGCGAGCGAGCCGCTCGGAGCGCTCGCTCAGGATGTCTTTGCCCGCCCGCTCGAAGCGTAGGCGCAAGCTTTTCACGGTGTCCAGCCGCCGCTCTAACACGCGCTCGGGATGGAATGACTGGTGGCGGGCACGGGCCTCGTTAAGGCGGGTGGTGAAGGTTTCCAACGATGCACGAGTGGCTTGGGAAAGCTGGCCGCGCGCGGAATCCAGCCGCATGACGGACTCGCGTAAGAGCTTCTCACCATCCCGCTGTAAGGCACCGCGGCGGAGCGCGTCCACCGCAAGTTGGGAGCGGGTGAGACGCTCTGAGATGACCCTCGCTAACCGCCGCCGGAGCTGGCCGAGCCGGGCTAACAACTCCGCGCCGTCGGCCACTGCCAGCTCGGCGGCGGCACTCGGAGTGGGTGCTCGCAGATCGGCCACGAAGTCGGCGATGGTGAAATCGATTTCATGACCGACGGCGGAAATGATCGGAATCGGGCAGGCCGCGATCGCCCGTGCGACGACTTCTTCGTTGAAATTCCAAAGATCTTCAATCGAGCCACCACCGCGACCGACGATGAGCACATCGCACCGCGGGTAGCCGAACGCCTCGGGCCGGCCCATTTTTGCGATGGCTTGGGCGATTTCCATTTCGGCGCCCCGGCCTTGCACGCGCACCGGGAAAAGCACTGGCTGGACCCACGGTGCGCGGCGTGTTAGAACATTGAGAATGTCTTGCAGCGCAGCGCCGCTGGCAGAGGTGATGATCCCGATGGCCCGTGGAAATGGCGGGATTGCCTGCTTCCGGTCGGCATCGAACAAGCCCTCGGCATTGAGCTTACGCTTGAGCGCCTCGAACTTCGCCTGCAAGTCCCCTGCCCCGGCGCGCTCGGCTTTGAGGGCGATGAGTTGAAGCTGGCCGCGCGCTTCGTACACCGTCGCTTCGGCGAAGACGCGGACCTTGGCGCCATCTTCGAGTGCCTCCGCGCCTGGCCGTTTGCGGGCACCGAACATCGCGCACGAGATTTGTGCGCCTTCATCTTTGAGGGAAAAATACCAATGCCCGCTGGCTTGCTTCCGTAAGTTAGAGACCTCGCCCTCGACCCAAATCTCACCGATCTGGACTTCCAACAGATTTTTCATCCGCCGCAGCAATTGCGTCACAGACAGCGCTTTTGCCTCGGGCGTCTTGGGTTTCGAAAACAAATCCACGCCGGAATCTGGCAAGCGCGGGAAAATTTTTCGAGCTAGAAAATCCGCATTACGCGGTGAGTCAGGACAGGATTTCTAACGCCCGCGTTTGCGCGAGTCGTCATTGTCCTTCTGTTCCTTCTCCTGCTTCTGGCGTGAGTCGTCCTGTTGGCGCTGCCGTTGGCTGTCTTCTTGCTGGCGTTGGCGTTGATTGTTTTCCTCCTGCTGGCGCTGGCGAGCATTGTCCTGCTGGCGTTGGTTGTCCTCCTGCTGGCGTTGGCGGGCGTTGTCCTCCTGCCGTTGTTGCGCATCTTCCTGCTGGCGTTGTTGGGCACGTTCTTGTTGGCGTTGCGTGTCGCGTTGCTGGTCTTCTTGCTGCTGGCGTTGGGCGCGTTGTTGTTCGCGCTGCTGGGCGTTTTCCTGCTGCTGGCGTTGTTGCTGGGCGGCTTCCTTCTGAGCTTCACGAGCTTGCTCCGCATCTCGTTGTTTCTCCGCCTGCCGTTGTTGGGCTTGTTCGACCTGCTTGCGATTGACCGCTTCCTGCTGCGCTTCATTTTGTTTCGCCTGCCGCTGCATTTCACGGGCTTGCTCGTCTTGGCTGCGATCATTCGCTCCCTGCTGGATGCGTGGGGCCGGGTCCGCCTGACGTTGCTGCTCGCGCCGGGTTTCCTGCGGCTCCGGCGCTTCGTCAGTCTGGATCACGCGGCTATCAGCCACTTGCCGTTGGGGACGCTGCGGCACTTCAGTCGGGGCGCCACGCGGCGTCTCTTGGGCTTTGTAAATTCTCCGGTCATCCACGGCCTTAGTCCGCGGGCGGTTATCGTTAGGTTGTTGGACGACTCGGTCCGCCACTGGATCGTTCACTGGATCTGGAATGGTAGGTCGCTCCACCCGCACAGGTTCACGGATGTTAGGAATTTCACGCTGTGGCCGCTCTGGCATTTTCGCAACGTCGCGACTCAGCTCCTTGCGGCCTTTGCCTTCTGCTAGGCGGCGGTTGTCTTGCAATTTCTCGTCGCGGCGTTGGTCGAATTCGTCCACTCCGCCCAGCTCGGCGACGGCGGCCTCAGATTTTTGACGGCCTTGCTCACGGGTCTGGCGATAGCGATCCGTAATCTCCCTGCCGAGGTTGCCGTCGCGCTCGACGGTGACGGTCTCGATGCGATCCTTGATCCGCTTCGGCTTCAAGCCGTCGTTCCAAGCGACATCCATGTTAGGCGCGGATACCACCAAGTGGTCGCCCTTGATTCGTGGGCGCATTCCCAGCGAGTCGCGGCTCGAGCGGGGATGTTGATCGATCTCTAGCCGATAGAATGGCAACGGCCTGCCGACGCCTTTGCAGACATCCTTGTATTTCGGCCCGCCGCAAATGATCTGGCGGTTGACGATGTGAATGTAGGTGATGTTAGATGTCAGTTGGAAATAGCCGCCGTTCGAGGAGACTGGCAGGCAGTGGTCGTAGAGCGAGCTGCCGAAGTACTGCATTTCTACGAAGTTGTAACAAAGCGCACCGATGCCGAACTGCACATCCACCGAGGAATCCCAGTTGTGACCGCGGTAAGCCATGGTTTCTGGAGGGAGCGGTGCCCAGCCGATGTGGCTGCCATTTTCCCGCCATGAAACCCAACTGGGTGCCCACTCGGCACCGGGCACCCAGACCCAGCCGCGACCGCGGAGCAGGGACCACCGCCCGTAGTGATAGGTGGCCCAGCCGAAGGGTTCTTCTGAAATCCAAGTCCAGCCGCGGTCGCTGCAAACCCAACGGCCACGGCTGTAGGGCCGCCAGTTAGAATCGCGCACCACTGCGGGCTGCCAGACATAACCGTAGTCAGACGTCTCGAACCACGAGCCATATAAAGCAAGCGAATCGTAAAACATGCCATAGTCCGCCACCGGCTCGCTCGGCGCGGGTTGCTCGAAGGACAACGCTTCGCGCCCGGCCAAGTCGCGATCCCGCTCGCTGAGTTGTTGAGTCTGCTGCTGAAGGTCATCCTCCTTTTCGGCGAGGGCGGCTTGAAATTGCTCCAGCTTGCCCTCGCGGTTAGAGAGCGTTTTTTCACGCTCCAGGATTGCTTGGTCTTGCTCCGCAGCGGCGGCTCCTTGTTGGCGTGCCAGCTCGCCGCGGTCATCCTCGATTTGCACCCGCTCGCGCTCGATGGCGTCCCGTTCTGTGGCCAGCTTTAGATCTCCGAGTTCTTGCTCAAGCTCGGCGATCTTTTTTGCAACCACCGGCGACTGCTTGTCGCAGCCAGTGGCGACTAACAGGACGATGGCGGCGAGGGGAAGCAAGTGGGGAATCTTCATGGTTCTAAAAATGGCTGGGCGCTACGACGCGGACTGGGCTGCGGACATTCACGGGTATTTCACGGCACCGTCAATGAGCCGGCACTTCGAAAATCACCTGCGGTTGGCCGTTCCGCCCGCCGCTGAGTTCGCGGCGGATCACCCGCGTCTCTAGCAGTTGTTCGATCATCCGCTGCTCCATGGCGACGGCCCGCGGGTAGCGCTCGAAAACCCTCTGCAACGGGTTGTGGAACTCCTCAATCCGCAGGCCGTTTTCGGGATCGGCCATGCAGCGAACATGGCAGCCTTCCCTCTCTCGCAGGGCGACCAGCTTGGTCACTTTTGCCATGAGCGAGGGCGCGGGGGCGAGCAGCGGCTGCCATTTCTCCTGCTGCTTCTGAAAGTGCTGGAAAAGCAGCTTATCTGGGGTGTTTTCACCGAGGAGCGACTTGAGTTCATCGAGCAAATCGAGCGTGAAACCCACCCCGGCCTGGGGAAATAAAGCGTCTGCCTTGGCACTCAAGCTATAGAAAATCTCGGGTCGCCCGACGACCGTGCGGGGCACTCGCGAGCGGTCGAGGTAGCCGAGTTTTTTCAGATCCTCGCAGTGCTGTTTCACCGCCATGTAGCTGGCATCCACTTGCCGCGCCAAGTCGGTGACCGGCAAGCCACCCGAGTGCTTGAGGGCCGCGAGCACCGCGCACCATTGCGGTTTGATCAGGTCTTGGAATACCGGCAGCAGCATGGATGGGCGCGTGAAACTCCGCGATTTCCACCAGCCAGGCAATCTGCAAATTCACCCGCACCGAGTGCGCCCTCTAACGATTTCGCAAATCCAAATAAATTTCTCGATTCCTGTCCGGCAACCGTCTCTACATCCTACCTCCATGTCCGCCCGCACCGGCATTCTCCTCGTCGTCTCAGGTCCATCTGGCTCTGGAAAAACCACGCTCTGTCGCCAACTCGCCGACTCCGGCGAGGTCCGCTACTCGATTTCCTGCACCACTCGCCCACCCCGCTCGGGGGAGGAAAACGGCAAGGACTATCATTTCCTAACGAAAGAAGATTTTTCCCACCGGCTCGAGGCCGGGGACTTTCTCGAACATGCGGTGGTCCACGGCAATCTCTACGGCTCGCTGAAATCCGAGGTCATTTCCCACCTCCAAGCCGGGACGGATGTGGTGATCGACATCGACGTGCAAGGCGCGGAGCAAGTCCGCAACTGCGCGGACCCTAACATCCAGCGCGCCTTGGTGGATCTGTTCGTGATGCCACCCAGCGAGGAAGAACTGCATGAGCGACTCGCCGGGCGCGGGACTGATAGTGATGAAGTCATCGCCCTGCGGATGGCCAACGCGCTCGAAGAAATGCGCCATTGGAAACTCTACGGCTACCGCCTGCTCTCCTCCACCCGCGAGGAGGATTATGCGAAATTCCAAGCACTCGTCACCGCCGAGCGGCTGCGAGTTGCGAGGCTTGCCGATGCCTAACTGACCGACTACGGCACACTGACTTCGAAGCTCTGGGAGGTCATCTGGTTGTCGAGGTCGAGGGCCTTCACCGTGATCGTCGCGCTGCCAGAAGCGACGCCGGTGATGTTCGCGTTAGATCCGCTGAGCACGGCGGTCGCCACTGCCCCATCAGACGAGAGAACCTCATAACGCAGCACCGGAACAACGGCGATAGAAGTCACCTTCACCAACTTGGTGGGGTCTAAGACCATGGGTGCAGGCGCGACGACATCAATGGGGACATCTTCAAATGCCCGCGATGAACCACCCACGGTGACCGTGTAGTTCTTGCGCGGCAGGGCGTTGATCGCATCCACCACGCTCATCCCTGTCCCAGCCACTCGACCGAAGACGGTGAAGCCGCCGTTTTGAGCGTCGAGTATAGCTTTGTTATCCGCCACGCTGACGAAGAACTCGGAAGTAGCACTGTTAGGATTTCCGGCGGACTTCGCCATCGCCACGGTTCCGGCGGTGTTGGAAATGCCGGGCTCGTTCGCGATGGCGGCGAATTTTGAGATCTCAGTGAAGGTAGTGCCACTATTGCGATACCCTCCGCCTTGGACCACGAAGTTGTCGGGCGAGCGATGGAAGAACGAGCCGTCATAGCTGCCTGCATTTGCATAGTTTAAAAAGTTAGCAACAGTCGCAGGTGTGGCTAACGGATAAAGAATGATATCGAAGTTTCCAAGGGTGGTGGTCACGCGGCGCGCATCCGCTGCGTCGGGATCGGAGAATTTATTAGTTAATGAAACTGCTACCATGTTTCCCGCATTCACAACCACTGGCGAGAAAGCACTCCCGATCAGTGGCGCGGCTGGAGGACGAATGATCCGCAACGCCATCGTCGCTGTGGACTCGGCGGAACCCACAAATATTGCCTTCAAGGCGACTGACTTCACTCCTTCTTCGGTGGTAGTTCCACTGATCGTGCGGGTGGCGGAGTTATAACTTAAGCCAGTCGGTAAACCGGTGACTGTGGTGGATTGTAAAGTCGCCGGATTGGTCACTGCGATTTGATATAAGAACGAGCTGTTCCAATACACTGCTTGGTCGGGATTACTATCCAGTGCTCCGCCAGTCGTGGTAAGCCGGACGGTGGATGAATAGGCAGGCGTGCCGGAAAACTCAGACGAACCCACCCTAAAATCATAGCTCGCACCGGGGATGAGACCGGTGACTTGGTATTCCTTCACGTTCTCCCCCACTGAGCCGGTGTTGGTGAACTCGGTGGTCCCTGCACGGCGGCGCTCGATCACAAATAGATGTTCGCGAGCTGAGTTATCTGTCCACGTTAAGTTGACGGAAGTGTTACTGACCACACTCCCAGCGAGGTTGGTCGGATTGCCAAGCAGCGAGGTTTTCGCGGTGGAGATATTAGAATAATCTGAGAAAACCCGCACCAGGTTTACAAAGCGGACGGCGCGCACCCGGAACTCGTAATCTGTGTTTAATGCAAATCCTTTGATCGAACTAGTGGAAGTAACATCTGCGGCGACTTCCCCAATCTTGGCAAAGGCTGCGGTTCCGGTTTTGAGTTCGATTTCATAACCTGCCTCGACCGCTGAGCGGTCTTTCCATTTCAACGCGACTGACCCGTCTGCACCGGGAGTAGCCACCAAACTGTCCGGCGCTTGAAAAGTCAGCGTGTCCGCTGTGACGACATTGCTATATTTCGAGAATACCAGCGGGTAGGTTTTGAATGCCTTCACCCGCAGGGAATAACTGGTGCCGGGTTCAAAGTTGATCACATTCATGCTGAACTTGGTTCCTGGATTGGCGATGCCAACAGGTGCCCACGCGGCTAAGCCTTTTTTCGCTTCGATCTGATAGCCGTGTTCGGAGGTGGAGTTATCTTTCCATGCGAGACGGATGCGTCCGTCGTCCACGGTCCTAGCGGCGAGTTCGGTGGGTGCCCCAAAGATGGTGGTGGGAAATGCTTTCGTAATCACCGTGGAGGTTCTTTTTGAATACACCTCACTGCCTGCTTTGCCGGTGTAAGCCGCCAACTGGAATGAGAGCGTGCTGCCCGGAACCGCCGCGGTGATGACGACGTAGGAGGTAATGTTAGGCGATGGGATTAACTGAAAGCGGCCTGGACGATTGGTCACCCCTTTGGAGACGAGGATCTCCCATCCTGTCTCGTTCTTCGAGTTATCCTTCCACTCCAAGAGGAAGGAATTCACCCCGAGCGGCTTGACCCGCAGATTCGACGGCCCGGCGGGGGCCTTGGCAAAAATGGAGCCTCCCCCCGCGAGGACCAGCGCGAGAGTGAGTAGAGTTCGGCGAAACACGGTGCGCATGGATGCAGGGGTATGTCTCTTCAGACAAAAAATATCCAGCTCAACTGCGAGTTAATTTGCGAGTGCAAGCAACTCGCTCCATTGCCGCTCGACGATGCCGCCATGGCTGAGCCGCGAAGGCGTGGCCAACTCGCGGGCAGCGAGTGCCAGAATGGTACCACCTACCCCACCCCAGCGGATGCTGTCAAAGCCGTGATCCATGAGCGACTCAAGGATCGACGAGTCGAGAATGATCGAGAATTCCAGACCCGTTGGACTCAGGTAAATTTCATCCATGCCATCGTCAACGAGCTGAGTCAGGCGGGCAAAGGCCCGCGCTAGGTTACCGGCGGCGCTACCTGCTAGGGTGTTACCAAAGTGATAGATTGGGCCGTTGATGTAGGTGAGGCCCGTGCTGAAGAATGGCCCGCCGACGATGGTGTCCTCGAACATACCGCCGGCCCATGTATCGAAGACATCGACGTAGAGGGTATCATGATCAAAACCACCATCCAGGAAGTCACCATCGGGACCACCCACCACGATGTCATCGCCCGTGCCACCATAAGCAAGGTCGTTGCCATAGCCTGCAAACAGAGTGTCTCTACCACTGCCGCCGTCTATGATATCATTGCCGCCGCCGCTGAGAATTAAGTCGTCGCCATCGCCACCTAAGATGATGTCATTGCCTCCATTGGCCTCCCTGAAAAGAGTCACGCCGCGCGGATTGCTGCTGCCGATGTTGTAGTCGCCCATATCGCCGATGATGGTGTCATCACCACTTCCGCTGTCGATGTAATCATTGCCGCCGCCACCGAAGATTAAGTCGTCTCCAGAGTCACCAAAGATGGTATCATCATCACCGTTTTCTCTACTATAAGTGGTGAGGTAAGTGATGTTCCATGATGGGTCAAAAGTGGCATGGCCATTGTCGCCCACGATGACGTCGCGGCCCTCACCACCGGCGATTGTATCACGTCCTTTTCCTCCGAATACCACATCATTGCCAGCCCCGGCGTCGATGCGGTCGCCGCTACCGGAAGTGGTATAACTCGTCGAAAGGTCTGTGATTACTGAAGCATCGTCGAAGAAGGCGAAACCATTGTCACCCACGATGAAATCCCGACTGTTTCCGCCGGTGATGAGATCAGTGCCGTAGCCGCCGAAGATGAAGTTAAAGCCATCCCCCCCGAAGATTGTGTCTTCGCCGCCGATGCGGGGGTGGGTCGTGACGATGTAGGTCAAATCGCCTGCGAGGTTGAAAGTAGCACGGCCATTGTCGCCTAAGATAACATCCCGATTGTTGCCACCCGTAATGGTATCAGCACCGAAGCCGCCGAGGATGACATTCGAGCCGTCGCCAGCGTCGATTGAATCGTTACCGCCGATGGCAGGTTGGGTCGTTGTTAGGTAAGTTAAGACGCCGGAGGTATTAAAGGTAGCCTTGCCGTTGTCGCCTAAGATGAAGTCGCGATTGGCCCCACCCCTGATGAAATCAGCCCCGAGGCCGCCGAGGATGATGTTGAAGCCGTCGCCAGCGTTGATGATGTCTCCGCCGCCGATGCTGGGTTGGGTCGTGGTGAGGAAAATCAAAATGCCGGTATCGCTGAAGGACGCGTTACCATTATCGCCGAAGATAAGGTCATCGCCACCGAGGCTAATGATTTCATCGCTGCCGAAGCCACCGAGGAAAACGTTATTTCCGGCACCGAGGTAAATAAGATCATTGTCGCCCAGTGACGGGCTGATCGTTTCGATAAAGGTTAGAATGCCATCGTTATTGAAAATGGCGTGGCCATTGTCACCGGTCCCGAAGTCACTGCCACTGTCAGTGATGATATAGTCTCTGCCGAAGCCGCCAATAACGACATTGTTGCCGATGCCTGCATCGATGATGTCGTGGCCACCGATGGCAGTGTCTGTGCTAATGATGTCGCGAACATGACTGGCACCGGCAAGATTAACGAAGATTGCACGACCGTTGTCGCCCACGATCACATCATGGCCGCTGGTGGTAACAATGTAGTCATTGCCATTGCCTGCTAGAACTAGATTGTCGCCGCGGCCGAGAATGATCGTGTCATCATAGTTTCCAAGGACTGCGGCATCGCTGGTTTTGATGAGAGTGAGAACGCCGGTGTCATCGAAGGTGGCGTTGCCGTTGTCGCCGACGACGATGTCGCGGCCTGTGCCACCGGTGATTTGATCCGCGCCGATGCCACCGATGATGATATTCAGGCCGTCGCCAGCATCAATGATATCATCACCGCCAATGGATGGGTCGGTGGTAGTGATATCAAGGAGAATGCCAGTGGCGCTGAAAGTGGCGTTGCCATTGTCACCTAGAATCACATCGCGGTTAGCGCCGCCGGTGATGGTGTCTTTGCCTGCACCGCCGAGGATGATGTTATCTCCATTGCCAACCGAGATGATATCATCGCCGCCGATTTCTGGACTGATGGTGGTGATGAAAGTGAGGCTACCGGCTGTATTAAATGTTGCATGTCCGTTGTCACCGAGAACCACGTCGCGATCCGAGCCGCCAGTGATGTCATCCGCGCCGAAGCCGCCGAGGATGATGTTGAGGCCATTGCCTGCGGAGATAAGGTCGTTGCCGCCGATGGCGGTATCGGTGCTGATGATATCCAAGAGAATGCCAGTGTCGCTGAAGGTGGCATTGCCATTGTCACCTAGAATCACATCGCGGTTAGCGCCGCCGGTGATGGTGTCTTTGCCTTCACCACCGAGGATGATGTTATCTCCATTGCCAACCGAGATGATGTCATCGCCGCCAAGCGTGGGGCTGATGGTGGTGATAAAGGTGAGGATGCCAACAGTGTTGAAGATTGCATGACCGTTGTCGCCAAGGACCACGTCGCGGTCCGAGCCGCCAGTGATATCATCTGCGCCGAAGCCACCGAGGATGATGTTTAGGCCGTTGCCTGCGGTGATGAGGTCGTTGCCACCGATGGCGGTGTCGGTGCTGATGATATCTAGGAGAATACCGGTATCGCTGAAGGTGGCATTGCCATTATCACCGAGAATCACATCGCGGTCAGCACCACCGGTGATGGTGTCTTTACCTTCCCCACCGAGGATGATGTTATCTCCATTGCCAACCGAGATGATGTCATCGTTGCGGAGCTTGGAGCTGATGGTTTCAATGAAGGTGAGGATGCCAGTGGCATTGAAAATCGCGTGCCCATAGTCACCCGTGCCGATGTCGCTACCACTGCCACCGGTGATTTGATCGTTATCACCCCCGCCGATGATGATATTGTTACCATCACCCACATTGATAGTGTCTTGGCCACTGATGATGGTGTCGGTGCTGGTGATTTCGCGGATGACACTCACCCCGGCGACGTTGTCGAAATTCGCGCGACCGTTGTCGCCGATGACCAGATCATTGCCGCTGGTGGTGGTGATGCGATCGCCGCCGTTGCCTGCTAGAACCACATTGTCACCGCTGCCGAGACTGATTGTATCGACATAAACACCTTTAACGCCCGCATCCCTAGTTTGAATTTGAGTCAGGACGCCGGTGATATCGAAGGTGGCATCACCATTGTCGCCGATGACAATATCGATACCCGTGCCGCCGGTAATGGTGTCCGAGCCGTTGCCGCCGAGGATGATATTGAGTCCGTTCCCTGCGGTGATGGTATCCGTGCCGCCGATAAGCGGAGTGACGGTGAAGATATGGCTCACTGGCCGCAGCACGCCGTCCGTTTTATCACCGGGCCCACCACCGCCGAGGACGGTTACGACCGCGCCAAGTGCATTGAGGTATTCCACCCGTCCGCTGTCGCCAAAGATCAAATCATTTCCTGCACCAGCGACAATGGCGTCGTCGCCTTGGCCACCGAAGATCACCAAGCCCAAGGTGGAGGTGGATGCATTGATCGCATCGTTGCCCGCTTCGGTGTTAAGCACAAAGGTGCCATCCGTGAGTGCGCTTAGA
>JAYTEI010000206.1:0-16432 GCA_043735445.1 Akkermansiaceae bacterium
CCGAGTGGGAAGCGCCATAATGATCGATGAGTGTCGTGGTAGATCATGACACTCGTGAACACTGCGATCAAGCCAAGGCCGAGCGCAGAGAGGGAGGTGATTCGGGCGGCGAGCGGTAGCAAATCTATAACTACTATCGGAATCGGCAGCTTCGGAAAATAGGGCAACAAAGCGAAGCTAGCGAGGGCCAGCGGGATCGGCGCAAACAGCGAGAACGCGAGGATTTCCCGCGATAGCCAGGACGTCCGCAGGCCGAGGAAAAAGCGCCAGGCTTTGAGCGGCTGGCCTAGGTGAAACACGGAAGCACCCATGCCGACGAAGAAGATCGCTGTGGCAGTTAGAGTGAGCGCTAAGTTCCCACGAGAGGTGATCAGCAGGCCGACTCCGGCTTGGGTGAGCATCAACATAAGAACCAGCGGCCAGTGCGCGTGTTGAGGGATGAGCACCGCCTGATCAGCAGCGGTGGCGGAGGCGGGGACTTCACGACCGACGTAGCGGGTGGTGGGAAGGGTGATTGTGGAATCGCCTAACAGTGCTGATGGCTCCGGGCAGAATGCCCGCGCCACAGTGGCGCGGGCATTCTGCCCGGAGCCTTTCTGCGTGGTCACTTTCACGATCCGAATCGCCTCCGTCGGACACGCCTGCACACACGCCGGTGCTTCCCCCTCGGCGAGGCGCTGGTGGCACATGTCGCATTTTCTAACGATCCCGCGTTTTTTGGAATACTTGGGGACATCATAGGGGCATTTGAGAATGCAGTAAGAGCAACCGATGCATTGGTCGTCGAGGTGGCGGACGATGCCGGTATCCTTATCTTTTTCATAAGCACCCACCGGGCAGCCATTCATGCAACCGGGATCTTCGCAATGATGACAAGCCGTGGTCACAGTTTGCTGCCAACCAGGACGATCACTGCCACCTAACAAGGTGCCGACATCGCGCCATGCTTCATGATCGTCGAGCCCGTTGAGCGAGTGGCAGGCGGAGACGCAAGCCTTGCAACCGGTGCAGCGGTCGAGTGAAACCTCGAAGGCATACTGCTCACCATTGCCGGGTTTAGTGAGCGGGATTAAGCTGCGATAGTGATCGGCTAGGTCAGGCTTGCGCTGGTGATGCACATCCGAGAAACGGGCGACTGGAGTCTGAAGTTGCTTTTGTTCAGCGAGAAGTTGGTCGATTAGATTACCCTGCTCAAGATCCGGCTTCGAAGCGTGCTTCAGGGCAGGGAGGCGTTGAAGGGTGGTGGGCACGAGGAGTGACTTGAAATTTCAAATCTTTAGGCGGCGACTAGAGCCTTCTCTAACTGGGCAATCCAATTGGCGAATGGCTTATCATAATCCACATCAGACTCGGTGATGGGAATAAGTGGCCTAGCACCCAGCGCGGTGAGGCGGGTATGGAAATCGTGGCCGCACTTACAGAAGTCCGGGTAGTTAGAATCGCCGAGCGCGAGCACCGCGAAGTTGACCGATGCGAGTTGTGGCGCGTCCGCAGCATGGAGAGCGGAGTGGAGTGCGGCGGCGTTGTCAGGCGGTTCACCATCGCCATAAGTGGAGGTAATGATGAGCACATGTTCTGCGGTCGCTAGATCGGCAGGTGAAATTTCCGCCATGTCGCGCAGGGTGGGGGAGAGGCCTTTCGCGGCGAGCGTTTTACTGAGTTTTTTGCCAAGTGCTTCGGAGTTGCCGGTTTGGGAACCCCACAGAATAGTGATGGGTAAACCAGCAGCCACGGGGGCTGTGGCGGGTTCGGACGAGCCGCTTGCCGCAGGATACAAGGCGGAGTTCAGTGCATCGAGATAGCCTTTGAGCCACATTTTTTGCGCCCCGGAAAATGGCGCGGTGTTGGGAATGGTGAGTGACATGGCAGTGGGTGTTAGGCAGCGGCAGTTTTGGCGGGATTGCAAAGTTCCATCAGTTGCTCCGGCGTGTGGCGGTTGGCAAATCCAGCGAAGCTCTCGTCCTCGATCCGCTCGCGCAGATAGACCACGAGGATTTGCTCGATCAGCGCGGGCATCTCGTCGGCGCGGACGGATTTCCATATCTCCCGGGCGATGGCTTGGGTGTCATCCACTCCGCCACCGAGCACGATGTTATAGCCATCCACGGTGGAGCCATCTTCGACTTTCACGCGGGTGCCCATCATCCCGATGTCGCCGATGTAGTGTTGGGCACAGGAATTATGACAGCCAGTTAGATGAATGTTGACTGGCTGGTCGAGGATCATCTTGCTAGTGAGGTGACTGCCGAGAATGATTGCATGACCCTTGGTGTCGGCAGCGGCGAACTTGCATCCTTGGCTGCCAGTGCAGGCGATGAGGCCACCGGTTAGGGTGTTATTCCGGTGGTCCAGACCGGTCGCTTGGATGGCAGTGATAGCAGCTTGGAGGTTATCCTCGGCGATGCCAGGGATGATGAGGTTCTGCCAGACCGTGAGGCGGATTTCCCCGCGACCGAATTGATCGGCGATGTCGGCGAGCGCGAGCATTTGCGCAACAGACATCCGGCCGACGGGTGTTAGCACACCGATGTAATGTTTACCATCAGTTTGCGGATGAATGCCAAGATGGCCGTGCTTGGATTTCGGGGCTGACGGCTCGCAGGCTTCCAGCGGAAAATAGCGCAGCGCGAAGGTCATCTTCTTCGCGGTTTCCTCAAGAGTTTTAGGAATCCCCCAATCATCCACTAGATATTTGAGCCGCGCCTTTTTCCGGTTGGTGCGGTCGCCGTTTTCGACAAACACGCGGATCAGGGCGGCAGCGACGGGAATCGTTTCAGCGGGTGTGAGTAGCACTCCGCAATCGGTCGCGAACTGCTTGTGACCGGTGATGCCGCAGAGTTGCATGCGGAAATAAATCCCCGGCGCGATGCCATTCTCGTTTGCCCCGACCTTGACGGCGTAGAAGCCGATGTCGTTGGTATCCGCACAAACAGAGACGCAGCCGCCTGAGTCATAGGAAATGTTAAACTTGCGCGGCAAGCCGTAGAGGTCGCGATTTTTTAAGATATAATGATGCATCGCACGGGCGTAGGGCATCACATCGATGAGTTCTGTGGGATCGAATCCAGTCGTCGGCGTGGCGGTGATGTTGCGGATATTATCCGCGCCGGAACCTTGCGAGGTGAGGCCGAGATCGAGGAGTTTCATTAAAATCGCCGGGCAGTTTTCCGGCATGATCTCGCGGACTTGGAGGTTGGCGCGGGTCGTTAGATCGGTGTGGCCGGGTCCCCAGTCGGCAGCGATTTCCGCTAGGCCGCGGAATTGATAAGTACTGAGTGCGCCCCCGGCGATGCGGCAGCGGAGCATGAAACTTTCTTGCGCCGGGGTGACGAAAAACAGGCCGTGGAATTTATAGCGAAACACATCGCCGTCGGTTGGGAAGCTGTTGGTTTCTGCATTGGCGAGAATGGTGGCATAACAATCGAGACCATTTTGCTCGTGCTTGATTTGCTCCTCGCGGCACAGTTCATCGACCGGAGTATGATATAGCATCTCGATGGCATCGGCGGGTTCATGAGTGAAGCGCCCGCCGGCGTCCTGACCGAGGAAGGGCAGCTCGCGTGCTTGAAGAATTCCCGAGACGAATCCCGAGAGATAGGAGGTTTGTTCCTCGCTGAAGCCTGAGTTGTTGAAATCGACCATGACGAATTGGTTTGCCTGTCATAGAGAAAGCACCCGCTGTGCCATGCGAGTGTCCACGGTGAAATAGTGAAGGAATCGCAGCCACGTTTCCGATGAGCTGGATTCATCCGGAATGCCTCAAGTCATGAGCGGATTGGTAGTCAGCCCAGGCAGACCCAGGTGACGATCCAGCCAAGAAGCGCGAATAGTGCGACGAACTTCCAGAACAACAAGGGATTCCGATGGGCGAATGGCAGCGGCTCGGTCGTTAAGAATGCGGGATCCGGGTGGCGCAGATTGTGCAGAAACTCGGACATCACCTCATGGCGGGATTCGATCGGGATCGATAGTGCCTTGCGCAGCACCGCGTCCATCCATAGCGGGACCATCGGGTTGTGGGCGGCCGCCGGCTGATAGGCGAGGGTGAAGAAATCCTTCGGGTTACGGGCTTTTACCCAGGCATTTCCATACGGATGATGACCACCGGTTAGTAAATGATAAGTAATGGCTGCGATTGAAAATAGATCCGAGCGAGTCGTGGGGGTGATGCCTAACCGATATTCCGGCGCGGAAAAATCCACGGTGCCAAGGGCGGAGCCACGCTCGAACGGTGTGGCAATTTCCGAAATACCCCCGACGCGGCACGATCCATAGTCGATGATTTTCACCTGCCCGTCGTGACCGAGAATGATGTTATCCGGCTTCAAGTCCTGATGCAGAGTGTCCCGCCGATGCAGTGCGCGGACGCCCTCGACGACCTGACCTATAATCTCCACGACCTTCTCCACCGGCGGGCGCGGGTTCGTTTCAATCCAGCGGCCAAGTGTGGGACCGTCGATCATTTCTAGCACAATATAGGAAAACCGCCGGGCGCGTGGACGACGGATCACTTTGGCCAAGTGAGGACTATCAGTCCGCAGGCCGATCCATTCTTCGAGCGCGAATCGCTCCAGATAAGATGGATCGTCCTCGAAACTAATTGATGGGGTTTTTAATACATAGTTCCGGTTATTGTCATCCATGTCCGACACCAGATAGAGCTGCGAATTTTTCGAGGCGGAAATGAGTCGCTCGACGTGAAGACCGTCGATGGACTGACCCGGGAGTAAATCAGGCGGGATTGGGAGTTCCGTAAGCTGGCGGAACACGTCGTTCTTATCGCTGTCGGGCAGCGATTGGATATCTAGCAGGATGCACGAGCGATTGTCCGTGCTCAGATGCGTTGACTCGCCCAGAGCATCGGCGCAAGTTTGGCAGTCGGCGTTTGCCGTTAAGATCGACTCAATGTCTTGAAGTGAAAGTTCACCGTGAACTCCGTCGGTGGTTAGTAAGAAGCGATCGCCCACCTCAATGGGAAATGTATGATAGTCGATCCGCGGCGAGGCGGTAAGTCCCAGTGCGCGTGTTAGATAACAAGTGTCCGCAGAAACACGAGAGGCATGGTCGCGGGTGATTTGCTCAAGCTCTCCGGCGCGGTGGCGATAAAGCCGACTGTCTCCTATATGAAACACGTGGGCAGTTTGGGATTTGAGAATGATCGCAGTGAAAGTGGTGACACAGCCTTTTTCCGCAGCGCGGAATCCTTGGCCTTGGGAGAACAGCCAGCGATTAAGCGCCGTTAGAACCCTCTGCCCAGCCGTCTTTACCTCCCATGATTCCGGCGTCTCGTAGTAGTCCGAAATGAAGCCGATCACGGCGGCTTCGGCGGCTTCCTTGCCTGCACTGGCGGCGGATACCCCGTCAGCGACGCAGGCGACGATGCCCTTGGTAGGAAGCAAATCGGCATCTGGAATGCGGATGCCTAAGCAATCTTCATTCTGCGGCTTCGGGCCGGCCGAAGTGAAGAGACCGGTCGCCAGTTCAATCCGACCGGTGAGATGCATGGCCGCGAGAATGATAAACGATTGGCTAACTGGCGAGACGCATTACGCGACTTCGATCAATTGCACCGAGCCATCTTCCGCCACTTCGGAGATATGTCCTTTTGGTTCGGCGAGGAAACACGAGGCAATGAGTCCTAACACTGATGAGGCGGCGATGATCATGAAGAACGTGGGCGTACTAACGAAGGAATAGATCGTTAGAAACACCACCCCGCCGACGTTGCCATAAGCTCCTGTCATGCCAGCGATCTGGCCGGTCATCCGGCGTTGGATCAGCGGCACCATGGCAAACACTGCACCTGTTCCCATGTGGACGAAGAGTCCGCAGGAAATGGTGGCAGCCACCGCGAGGGCGAGCGGCCAAGTGGCGTCGATCCGAGAGATCAGTAAGTAACCCACTGCGAGGCCCGCGAGCACCACTAGCATGGTTTTCCGACGCCCGAATTTATCAGAGACCCAGCCGCCGCCGGGACGCGCCGCGATGGTGATGGTGGCGAAGCCAGCGGAAATGAGACCTGCCTTGATGGGGGATAACCCAAAAGTGTCCGCAAAAAATCCGGGCAGCATTGAGACCACCGCGAGTTCTGAGCCAAAGGTGATTAGATAGTTAATGTTGAGGATCGCGACTTGGCGGAAGGGATAACGCTGGTAATCGGGGACACCGCCGGCCTTGAGCATCCCTGCATTGACTCGATAGATTTGCCATGCTTGCAAGATAAAGAGAAGCACAAGCACGCCGTAGATGACATTCACCACCGGCGTTGTTAGTAGATGCACTCCGGCGGGCGAAAGTTTCCATGCAAGAGCGGCCAAGGCACCGAACATCGGGATATTCATCAACAGTAGAAACACAAAGTCACCGGGTGTGGAAACTTCCAGTCCACCCGATTTCTTCGGCTTGAAATAGGTTGATCCTTTCGGGGTGTTGCGGATGACGCGATAGAAGAAGATGCCATAAAAAAATGATACCGCGCCTGCGGACATAAATGCATATCTCCAGCCATCCACTCCGCCGAAGGCGAGCGCGGCGGTGGGCAGGATAATAGCCGCCGCTGCCGAGCCGAAATTCCCCCATCCGCCGTAGATCCCTTCTGCTAGGCCGACTTGGCGCGCGGGAAACCACTCGCCGACAAGGCGGATTCCGATGACAAACCCCGCCCCTGCGAAGCCCATCAGAAAGCGGGTGAGGGCGAGCATTTCAAAGGATCGGCTCAACGCAAAGCAGACGCAGAGAATTCCTGAGATCATCAGCAACAGTGAAAATGTCACCCGCGGGCCGAATTTATCGACCAAGATACCAATCATAATTCTAGCGGGTATTGTCAGCGCCACGTTCAGGATCAGCAGGGCTTTCCACTGCGCATCATTAAGGTGAAACGCGGTGGTTAGAGCACCTTTGAATGGGGCGTGTGCGAACCACAGCACGAAAGTTAGAAAGAATGCAAACCAAGTGGTGTGCAGGGTGCGAATCGAAGGAGCTTTAAAATCGACCAGATTGAGGCTGCTACCGTTTGAATAATGAGACATGGAAGATAGGGGAAAGGGGATCGAAGATATGGATTAGGCAATTGCGTGCGCGATGTTACCCCCGAGGCAAAGCTCGGCAGCATGATAAAGATCCTCGCGAAAAATCCGGGATAGCGAGCCGCAAGTGCCTTCTGGAATGGTGCCCGCATTGCGTAATTCCGAGAGAACCCACGATGCTTTGTCCATGCTTGGGCGGTTCGTAGAATCGCCATGGAAGATATGGAATCCGCGGGCACTCACACGATCCACGCCTGTATCAAAGGTCGGCCCAAGGCTGTTTCGCAACACCTCGGGCGAGGCTCCGGTGTAAGCTTTCATGGCGAGGATCGTTATCAGATCCTCGCGAAATTCCGCAGATTGGCATAACTGGCAGGACTCGATCAACGCCGCCACCAAAGCAATGGATTCGTCTTTTTGCTCACACAGATAGTTCCCTGAAAGGATTAGTATTTTCTCGGGATGCCCCCGCGCGATTTCCGCCGACGTCACCGGGCACCAGCCGGTCCCGGCGATAATCGACTCCGAGTTCCACGGCTCGCCCACGCAATATCCGTCTATGTGACCCGCCTTCAGCGAACGAGGCATCAAGGAAGGTGGCAGGAAAATGATTTCCACATGCTCGGGTGCCACCACGCCGTGTCGGCTCAGCCAGGTTTTCAGAAGTGTATAATGAGACGAATATCGATGCGTGACCGCTAGTGTGAACGGGCGTTCTTTTTTCCATCCATAAGTTAGAAAATCCCGCAGCCCTTCGCCGCGACCTATTTTATCGGGACCGACTTCCTTGGAGATCGTGACCGCGTTGCCATGCAAGTTCAGCACCATCGGCACCGCCACCTCGCAGCGCATCTCATTGATCCCGAGGCCCAGGGCAATAGCAATTCCAGCGATTGACTGGGCCGCGTCGAGGTGGCCGTAGATGATCTTGTCGCGCACGCTGGCCCACCCGAGTTCTCGCGAGAGTTCGACGTCCAGCCCCCAGCGTTCGAAGATTCCGGCCTCTTGGGCCGCTGCGATCGGCGCACAATCCGTCAGCGGCACGAAGCCTAAGCGCAGCTTGTTTCTAGCGGAAAATTTGCGGACTGGAGCAACCATTGCCAGCCCATAAAGCGCGACGAATGCCAAGCTTCGAAGAATTCCATAAACCAAAGTAATTTCTATGATAGTCGGAAATGAGCGAGTTTCATCTTAGGAATTAACCTTCTAGGGTGTCGGAGAAAACCAGCGGATCGTTGTCGGCCGCGGAGCCGATGTTGAATTCCGAAAACATGACTTGGTTGCCAATCACTTTCCAAGTCGCGGCGGAAGTCTCCAAGTTTGTCTTTAGCCAGTTTTCCTGAGTATCACCCAACATCGTCCTTTGCTCATCATCTGGGCGGGAGTGGTCACATCGTCGATCTGCTTGTCGCGGCCCTCCACCCGAGCGTCCACTAAGATCAGATCCATCAAAGGACCATCCGGTAACTTCCTATAAACTTTACCGCCATTCTCACGGATCGGCATCCATTCCATATAGGCTCGCTTCGCCTTTGCCTTTGCCTTGCAGTCGGCCCAGTTACCTTCTGTCTTCTTCTGATGATTCTCCGCGCGAAGGAAGGGAGGGTGGTCAAGGTCATCAGTGACACTAACAGGCAGGGTAGTAGCAGGGTTTTCATGGGATGGATTTGGTGGGGGGGTGAGATGGATAGGGTTACCCCTTGCAGGTGAATACGAGGTAACGGGCCGTCCGCCAGAAGGGGAGTTCGGGCGCGCGGAAGCTGAGACCGGGGTCCATAGCAGTGGCCAATAGCAATCACCGTGGCCCCTCCGCCATGCTCAATTTATCAACTCAAAGCCAATGTGTTAAAAGTGAGTAGCCTCAGACCTCCTGACCCACCCACGCAGAATTTCGCTGGCAGTATCCTTGCGGGGACCCACGCGGATGTGGACGCGCCCCTTGTAACGAACCGGCGGCATATCATGCGGACGCCCCTCCACCACGAGAACGTCGCCCCCGCCGTTAGGATGGGGAACCTTGGACACATTCAACACCGGCAACGGGAGAATCTGCCCGTCCGAGCGATAAGATGCGAACTGCTGAAGAAGTTCATCGGTAACCGCAAGGCGGAAGGCCGAATCCTTTTCATCAATCCCAATCAGCAGGTAGCAGGACCCGCCCTCGCCTGCCATGTCGTTGGAAAATTAACAAATCGCGTCCCTGAATTTATCAACGTCTTTTGTCGAACGGGTCATCTCGACGCGGTCGATTTCGCCAGATGCAATCAGGGCTTTGAGTGTTTCGGAATTCATGGAACAGGCGCACTATTTCATGGCTGGGGATCGAAGGAAAGTTTTCCAACCTCTTTCCTCCTCCACCCGAGGGCTTCACGAATTTGCAAAGCCGATCGTGAGTTCTGCCACAAGCGCTTCGAGCAGGTACCTGGCGGCGGCACGGGAGGCGGTGAGGTGGGTTTTCAAGAAGTCCACTAAGGCCATCAGTTGACGCAGTTGATCAAGAGCTTGGTCGCACCGCCCTGCTGGGACATTTAAATTTCCGAATCCGGCTGAGACAGCCGGGACACTTTGTTAGTGAGCCTGCAACACTCCACCGGGCGCGTGGCAGGCTTCGGTGGCTTGGGCTTCCTCTGCTTTGAGTGCGGCGATTCTGCTAGGACGGATGTGCGAGCGCTCGTTGAGATAGGTGAGCAGGTGATTGCGAATGTCTAAGTAGCGGGGATCGGCCATGACTTCGGCGCGGATGCGGGGTCGGGCGAAGGGGATAGTTAGAATATCGCCGACTTCGGCTTCCGGGCAGTCGGTCATCATGACCACGCGGTCGGAGAGGAAGATGGCCTCATCCACGTCGTGGGTGACCATGAGGGTGGTGAGTTTGTTCCGGCGCCAGAGGTCTAGCAGGACTTCTTGGAGTTCCATCTTGGTGAGGGAATCGAGCATGCCGAAAGGTTCATCTAGCAGTAGCATCTTGGGTTGCAGGGCGAAGGCACGGGCGATGCCGACGCGCTGGCGCATCCCTTGTGATAGATCGCGAGGGAACTTGTGCATGGCATTGCCGAGACCGACAACAGATAGATAATACTCAGCCAGTTCGCGGCGTTCTTGTTTGGAGGCGGTGAAGTAAACTTGGTTCACGCCGAGCATGACATTTTCAAATGCGGTCATCCACGGCAGCAAGCAAGGGGACTGAAAGACCACGCCGCGGTCGGGACCGGCTTCGTTCGTTTCACGACCGGCAAGGATCATCGCACCAGCGGTGACGTCCGTTAGACCGGCGACCATCGAGAGCACGGTGGATTTTCCGCAGCCGGAGTGGCCGATGAGAGTGATGAATTCCCCGGCGGCGAAGTTAAGGGTGAAATCTTTAACAATGACAGCCGGCCCCTTGGCCGAGGGATATGCCTTGGTGAGTTTAAAGAGTTCGAGAACGGGTGCGTGGGCAGTGCTCATGATGCTTCTATTTTGAGTTCCTCGCGCTCAAGCTGCGAGCGGCGGCGGGGTGGGGGACGGTTAAAGAGATAGGAGGGCCGCGGGTGGCCGAGATCTTCTGGCAGGACGTCTGGAGCTGCTAGTTTCTTAACGACGGTGGTAATGGTATCTCGTTTCGCGTTTAGAAGAGTTTCCACGAGTTGGAGTTTGAGGTCTTTAAACTCAAGTGATTTCAGAACTTCATTGCGGAAACGGGGACGCGGGATGCTCACAGAAATTTCTCCGCCGAGCGTCGCACCGTCAGTGCCGGGGAGCAGTGGGATGACTCTATCAGCCACGAGTAAAGCTTCGTCGGGATCGTTGGTGATCCAGATGACGGTGGTGCGGTGCTTGTGCCAAATACCGGCAATTTCATCTTGTAAGGTGGCGCGTGTTAGAGCATCGAGCGCGGACAGCGGTTCGTCCAGCAGTAGCACCCGCGGGTTCGCGGCGAGGGTGCGGGCGACGGACACGCGTTGGCGCATGCCGCCGGATAACTCTTTAGGGTATTTCCCAGCGGCGGGTGTTAGTTTCACCATGTCCACATACTTCGAGGTGTAATCCTTGCGTTCCCGGGCGGACATGGCCGGGAAGAGTTGATCCACCGCGAGCCGGACATTTTCGGTGACGGTGAGCCAAGGCAGCAGCGAGTAGTTTTGGAACACAATGCCGCGCTCGGGACCGGGACCGTCGATGGTCTTGCCATCCATCATCGCGGTGCCGACGCTGGGTTTAAGCAAGCCAGCGATTAGATTGATCAGCGTGCTCTTGCCAGAACCAGAATAGCCAATGATGGAAACGAAGTCGCCTTCCTGCACGGTGAGATTCACATCGCGCAAGATCGTGGCCCGCTCGTGGGCGCGTCCGAAAGATTTCGAGACCCCGGAAAGCTCAAGAATAGGTATCATAAGTGGTATAAGTCACCTGCGTCCCATCTCCATCAAGCCGAGCGGAACCGGCCTTCGATGAGGCTCATGCCACGGTCGAGGATATAGCCGATAAAGCCGATGGTGAGGATGGAGAGAATGATATGTGCATAACTGTTGGCATTGTATTGCTGCCACAGAAAGCCACCGACGCCGGGTTTACCAATAAGCATTTCCACCGCGACGATGACTAACCAAGCAATCCCTAACGAGAGGCGGAAGCCAGTAAACATATAGGGTAGCGCGGAGGGAATGAGGATTTTAAAAAGGGTTTTCATCTTCGAGAGTTTAAGCACTTTTGCGACGTTTAGATAATCCTGCGGCACGGCACGGACGCCGACTGCGGTATTTAAAACGGTGGGCCACATGGCGCAGATGGCGATGGTGAAAAGCGCGGCGGCATCGGAAGTGCCGAAGACTGAACGTCCGTTAGCATCCATGATCTTCAAGCCGCTAAACAAAACCATCCCGAGCGGCAGCCAGGCAAGCGGGGAAACAGGCCGGAGGATCTGGATGATGGGATCGAATGCGCGGGTGAAGTTTTTCGATAGACCGAGGAAGAATCCGATAGGCGTGCCGAGAATGAGCGCAATGGCATATCCTTGGGCGACGAGTTTAAGCGAAAGCCAAGCAAAGCGGAGGATGCCTTGATCGAGTTCGCCGCGCTTGGCGAATGGTTCCATGATATAGGGTTTACTAGCAATCCATGTTTCGGCAGGAGAGGGGAGATTCTTGGAGAGACCGAAGCGTTCGGTTTTTGTGACCTTATCTCCAAAATCGTCCACGGAAACGGTGGTCTTGCCATGGCCCGCAATGATAGCCCAGCCACCTAGGCAAATGAGCAGGGCGATGGCGGGAAGGAGGATGGCGTCGAGCTTGAGTTGATAGAAGAGTTTCATGGTTTTAAATGATATAAGTGGAGGGAGCAAGATGCTCCCTCCACGTTCTGGAGCGAAACGCTCAATCCACTAGTGATTAGCCTTTGAGAGTCTTGACTGCGAATGAAGCGGCGTAGGCTTCCATATCTCCGGCGGGGTCGAAAATGGTGCCATCGAACAAGGTTTCCTTGGCGCTGCTGAGACCGCCGTGGGTATAACCAATTTCCTTCATGGCTTCCTCGTAAATGTCGGCGCGCATGACTTGTTTGGCGACGCCTTGATAGTCGGGAGCGCCATCGGTGAATCCCCAACGGCGGAGTTGGGTGAGCCACCATTTGGCATACTTCGGCTGCGGGTAGTTGCAGTTTCGCTCGCTGAAAATCATATAGTTTGGATCGCGAACCTTGCGACCGTCACCCATGTCATACTTGCCTTGAAGGCGTGGCAGAATCGCTTCTGGCGGGCAATTGATATAGGTGGGGGCACTGACGATTTTCGCCTGCTCTGGGCGGTTCTCCATGACATCGAGCCAGACGCTGGCCTGATGAAGCGCCTTGAGGATGGCCTTGACGGTCTTGGGATTCTTAGCGGCGAAATCCTCGCTGAAGGCGCAGACTTTTTCTGGATGATCCTTCCAAATATCTTGGGTGTTAATGGCGGTGAAACCGATATCATCTTTAATTGCCTTTCCGTTCCATGGCTCGCCCACGCAATAGCCATCCATTTTCCCGGCCTGCATGTTAGCCACCATCTGCGGCGGCGGGATGGTGATGAGGGAAACGTCAGCGCCCGCACCTGCGGCGTCGCCGGGATTGATGCCACCGGCGGCGAGCCAATAACGCAACCACATGGCGTGGGTGCCCGGCGGGAAAGTCATGGCAAAAGACATCGGCGCACCAGCGGCTTTGGCGGCATCGACGAGTGGCTTGAGAGCCTTAGGATCAGCGGCGACTTTACCTTTCAGCGAGTTCGCTAAAGTGATGGCTTGGCCATTGCGGTTGAGGATCCACGGGGCGATCATTGGCTTCTTCGGAGCGCCGCCGAGGCCCATGGTGGAGGCGATGGGCATACCTAACAACATATGAGTTGCTTGGATGTCACCATTAGAAAGCGAGTCGCGGATCGCGGCCCAGCTCGCGCCTTTGGTGACGGTGGAGTTAATCCCATATTTCTTAAACAAGCCCTTTTCATGGGCGATGACGATGGGCGAGCAGTCAGTTAGGGCGATGATACCGAAGTTAATGTTCGGGGTCTCGGGGGCTTCGCTAGCAGTTTGTGCTCCGACCCAGCCAGCCGGCAAGCCGGAGGCAAGTAGTCCGAGTGCGGTGGTCTTAGTGGTAGCTGCTAGAAACTTCCGGCGTGATAATGATTGTATTGGTTCCATGGTCGATTGAAGGGTTCATTCGTAGGTATAGCGGCGTAGGTGCCAAATCAGATTTTAAGGAAAAACCATCGAGGATGTAGTTTCATCGTTGGAATGAAGTGGACTCATGGGCCTTGGCAGTAAAGCGTAGCGGTGTGGAAGAGGTCTTCCCGATAGATCCGTGAAAGCGAGCCGCAGGTGACATCTGGGAGGATGCCAATGCTGCGAAGACCGGCGAGAACCCATGATGCTTTTTCAACCGTCGGGCGATTCACCGCCTCGCCGTGAAATAGGTGAAAAGCTGCTGCACTGGATGTTCCTGTGCCCGTGTTGAATTGGTTGCCGAGGCTATTGCGCAGGACATCTTCGGACGCGCCGGTATATTCTTTGAGCGCGAGTATAGATATCATATCATTGCGAAATTCCGGATCTTGGCAGAGCTTGCACGCGTCCAGCAGGGCGGCAACTAAAGCGGTGGAATCATCTCTGCGCTCGCGCAGGAATTTACCTGCTAGGAGAAGGACCTTCTCAGGATGGCCATGGGAGAGATCTGAGGAGGTGGCCGGACACCAGCCAGTGCCTGCGAGGATCGACTCGGAGTTCCAAGGTTCACCCACACAATATCCGTCGATGTGGCCTGCCTTGAGGTGACGCGGCATCAATTGCGGAGGGAGAAAAATGATCTCCACGTCGGCAGGCGATGATAGACCGTAGCGGCGCAACCATTGATAGAGAAGTATATGGTGGGATGAATAGCGATGAGTGGCAGCCAAGGTGAATGGTCTGTCCTTTTTCCATGAGTAGGTGAGATAGGATTGCAATCCTTCGCCCTTGCCGATGTCTGCGGGTTTAAATTCGTTTGAAAGCGTAATCGCATTTCCGTGGAGATTAAGAATGAGCGGGACCACCACTTCACACCGCAATTCGCTGAGACCCAAGCCGAGTGCAAAGGCGATGCCGGCGATCGCTTGAGAGGCATCGAGATTTCCATAGAACATCTTATCTCTAACACTGGCCCAGCCCAATTCGCGAGTCATGACTACCTTCAACCCATAACGGGCGAAAATGCCCGTTTCCATAGCAACTGCAAGCGGGGCGCAATCACTTAGTGGAACGAATCCGAGCCGTAGCGGGTAGCTACCTTTTTGCTGGCCGGGTGATCCATCCATGAGAATGAGATAAGCGCGTGGGATGCCAAAGCTAAGAATTTGGCACAAGCGCTGCTCATCACGGACGAGCTTTCAATGAGAGACGTTCATTATGGATTGGGTTCCGGATTTAAGACAATTGAGGGCATTCGTAGCCGTGGTCGAAGAGGGCAGTTTCACGCTCGCTGCGCGGCGGATCTTTGTCACTCAATCGGCTGTAAGTCATTCTCTGCGGACGCTCGAAGAACAACTCTCGTGCCGTTTACTGGATCGCACGGGAAAGCGTGTGGCCGTGACAGCGGAAGGGGAAGTGCTCTTGAGAAGATGCAGGCGGGTGATCTTCGAACTGGAGCAAGCGAGCCGCGATCTCGATGGCTTGCGCCGCTGGGGGCAGACTCGCATCCGCATCGGAGCGCCGCACAGTCTTTGTCATTTTTTAATTCCATCCGTGTTGCGTGAATTTCGCGATTGTTTTCCTCGCTGCGAACCCACCATCGAAGCCGGTGATACTACAGTTCTGCTAGGCCGACTGGCCAGCGCCGACCTCGATCTTGTAGTGGGTCTAAAGCCGCGAGGAAAGGGCGAGGATGGCTATCGCCCAATGTTTAAGGATCGCCTCGCGTTTGTGGTTTCACCTTTTCATCCATGGGCAGTTGATAGTTCGGCGGTATTATCCACCATCAATGATCAACAATTTATTATCTATGCCAAGGCCACTGAGACCCATCGTCTCATTGAAGAATGGCTGGAGCAAAAAGGTGGTCACGGGAAGAAGCCTTTGGTGCTCGGAGATATGCAAGCGATCAAGGAAATGGCCAAGCTCGGAATCGGAGTCGGCATCGTCGCCCCATGGGTGGCGGCCCGCGAAATCGAAGATGGCAGTTTAAAAGTCGTCAACATCAACGAACCCGGAATCGAGCGTGAGTGGGGAGTATTCCACTCGCCGAAACGGGAGCCAAGTCTGGTGGAAGAAGCATTCATCGGGCTATGTGAAATGGCATTTGCAGCGATGCCATCCGCGCTCACGGAATAAAAGAACGGGCCACCTCGTTTGACCGAAGTGACCCGTGCAGTAACCGACGAAACCAACGTCAGAAAGTATAGTCCAATTCAATGGAAGCCCGTGTCGTAGTCCGCAGTCCGGGGCCGGTGGATGGACCGGAATACGCATCATCCCCGCCCTCGAACACCGCAAGCTTGACGATCGCGGTGAAGTTATCATCAAACTTCTTGGTTAGAACCGAGTCATATTCCCAGCCATATCCGGCAGAGATCTCGTCATCACCGAATGCATGGAGTGCATTCATCCATTTGATACCACAGAAGATCGGTAATGTGTGGGTCACATAGAGGTCGGTAAGTCCATTATGTGCACCGGAAATGCGGGCGGCATCGGTAACATCCGCGAAACCGTTGAAGGCGTGGACGGTGGCGAGCGGCGTTTGGAATCCTGCGTCGAGGTGTTCCAATCCGAGCGACACCGACTGGGTGCCAAATGCTTTCGTCGCAATGACATGACCATAAAAAGCATCAGTTTCAGCGATAGCTCCACCAGCTGCTTTGTCTTGATAGGCAAGTTCACCATACAGAGCAATGCCACCAAGAGTTCCCTTAGCGCTGATGC
>JAYTEI010000207.1:0-7481 GCA_043735445.1 Akkermansiaceae bacterium
GAAGACTGCGGACACCTTGGTTTCCCGTCAAGAATTTAGGGGCGGTGCGGAGGGCCGGACTTCCCGCCTTTCCGGCGATTTCCCAGGTTTTTGCCCTGAAGATTGACGCTTGGCATTCCGCATGCACAATCCCGCCGCCGGGCGGAAAAAGCCGCCCCGGCATCTTGAAAATACTGTCATGACCACCATCGCCATCAACGGATTCGGCCGCATCGGCCGCCTTGTTTTCCGTGCCCTCGTCGAACAAGGCCACCTCGGAACCACCTTCAACGTTGTCGCCGTGGGCGACATCGTTCCTGCCGACAACCTCGCCTACCTTTTGAAGTATGACTCCACGCAGGGTCGCTTCGCAGGCACCGTTTCCTCGAAGAAATCCTCCCCCGAGCTGGAGGAAGACGACATCATCGTCGTCAACGGCCACGAGATTAAAGTGGTTAGCGCTCGCAGCCCGGAAGGCCTGCCATGGAAAGAACTCGGCGTGGAAGTCGTCATCGAGTCCACCGGACTTTTCACCGACGCAGCGCTGGCCAAGGGCCACCTCACCGCAGGTGCCAAGAAGGTCATCATTTCCGCACCTGCCAAGGGCGAAGACGCCACCTTCGTCGTCGGCGTCAACGACGATCTCTACGATCCCGCGAAGCACCACATCATTTCTAACGCAAGCTGCACCACCAACTGCCTTGCACCGATCGTCCACGTCCTGCTCAAGGAAGGATTCGGCATCGCTGAAGGACTGATGACCACCATCCACTCCTACACCGCCACCCAAAAAACGGTGGACGCTCCGTCCAAGAAAGATTGGAAAGGCGGTCGCTCCGCCGCGATCAACATCATCCCTTCCACCACCGGTGCGGCGAAAGCCGTCGCGCTCGTCTGCCCTGAAGTGGCTGGCAAGCTAACAGGCATGTCCTTCCGCGTGCCGACCCCGACGGTCTCAGTGGTCGATCTAACGGTGAAGACGGTCAAGCCGACTTCTCTAAAGGAGATCACCGCCGCCCTCACTCGCGCTTCCGAAACTTACCTCAAGGACATCCTCGGCGTGACCAGCGACGAAGTGGCTTCCACTGACTTCATCCACGATGCGCGTTCCTCGATCTTCGACGCCGGTTCGTCCATCGAGCTGAACTCCACGTTCTTCAAGCTCGTCAGTTGGTATGACAACGAGTGGGGCTACTCCAACCGCGTCATCGACCTCCTCACCGACGTGGTGAAAAAGGGAATCTGATTTCTGTGAACTATCAAGAACGGCGGTCCACAAGGGCCGCCGTTTTTTTTGCGCCAAGAGAGCGCGATGACACTCACCCAAACGCCTTCAAAAACCCCACCTCGATCGCTAAAGGCTCAAACGCGTTGGTCTCTAACGTCCGCCGCAGCGAGTCGAGCGCTTCCATCCGCTTGAGCAAGCGCCCCTCCGTTTCCGCTGCGGCGATCGCTTGCAATGCTGGGGCGGAGCCGGGGAAATCCAGCCCGCCGGCATTCACCTTCATTCGCAGCAAGTCCGCCATCCACGCCATTAGCACGTCGAAGAGCCGGTTCCGTGAGTCGAGGTATTCTGCCTCTGCCGCCGCTTTGTGAAAATCCTCGCGCTCCTTAAGCCAGCGTCCATCCGTCGAGTCTCGGTAAGCCGCTACCTCTTCTTTCTCCGCTGCCTTCGCCGCTGCGTCTGCCTGCTCGCGGTATTCCGCTAGAAACGACGCGAATGCCGCCTTCAAATGCAGCGCCGCGATGGGCGTGCCAAATCCCCGCGCCGCCACGCCGTTGAGCGCACTCACCAACTCCGCCCCGCCATGCGCCAGCAGCGGATCGCCACCTAACAACGGCAACCGCGTGCAGCGCGATAGCACCGTAGGCAGCAGCCGCTGCGGATTGGCCGTTAGAAGAAGCAGCAACGTATTGCGCGGTGGTTCCTCGAGAGTTTTGAGAAATGCGTTCGCCGCTTGGTCGTTCATCCGGTCCGCCTCGGTGATGACGCCCACCTTGCACGCCCCGCCGGGCGCGGCGAGATGCAGCGTTTGCTCCAGATCGCGGATCTCATCCACCCCGATCCGCCGCGACTTCATCCGCGGGCGGATGATCCGCACCCAGCCGCTCTCTAACTCATCGAGCGGCGGCGTGGCCACCACCACCGGCTCGCCAAACAAATCGAAACCGCCGCCCGCCGCCGCCCCGTTTACCCGTTGGATCACCCGCGCCGCGAGGTTTTCCTTACCGCTGCCATGCGCCCCACTGATGAGAAACGCGTGCGCCAAGCGCCCCCGCTCGTGCGCCGCTGAGATTAGTTCGAATGCCCGTTCTGCCAAATACGCCATGCGCCGCCATCGTCTCCCGAACCTCCGCCGAGGCAATCCGAAAACCGCTGCCCTGCGGATTTCCCCGCAGTCCACAATGGCCTTGGCAAGTCGCGCGGATTCACATTGGGTTCGCACGGATTTCCCTCCCCCGTCATGCGCAGCTATTTCTCCACTTGGTTTCCCGTCGTTTTTCTAACCGCACTCACCACGTCTTGTGGGATTTTCCCGAGCCGCGCACCGCACAAAGCCAAGCCTGTGATGTATGAATGGAGCGACGACGGCGGCCCCGGTGAGGTGAGCGTAGCCATCGACCTAACCGACCAAATCGCCACCTACAAACGCGGCACGCGGGTGATTGGCTGGTCCTTTGTTTCCACCGGTAAGGAAGGTCACGCGACCGCCACCGGCAGCTACAAGATCTTGGAGAAACTGCCGCTAAAAGTGTCCGACCGTTATGGCTGGATCGCCGACGAGGCAGGAAATGTCACGAATGGCGACGCCACTCCCAAGACTCCAGTCCCGCCTGGCAATCACTACACAGGTGCTCCCATGCACGATTGGATGCGGGTCACGACTTACGGCGTCGGGATGCACGCGGGAGAAATCCCCCGCCCTGGCGAGGCGGCGTCCCACGGCTGCATCCGGCTACCTCGGGATTTTGTGCCGAAGCTCTATCAAGTCACCAAGATCGGCACTCCGGTGACGATCAGCCGCAGTTAGAGCGTGGAAATTATTCCTCCTCGGCCTCGTCGAGACCTTGCTGGACCAAGTCCATATTCACGTCGTCATCCGCATAGGGTGGAGCCATCGGGGAGCGCGGATCGGCAGAGGCTGGGGAAGCTGGATCGATGGGTGTCATGATGAGTTTTGGGTAAGTCGAGCGAGTCCCTTGTAACTCGCGGGCCAGCTCTCCCGATCCTGCCACCACAGGCTCTGAGCTGTCACAACCGCTGCTAGATCGGGCGAGATGCAGCCGTCTCCGCCTGCCGATGATGCGGATTGCCCGGCCACATGCCTGCTAGGAAAGATCAATGAATTCCTTGCTCGCCCCCGTGGCTTGCGGCTGGCACAGTCCGCCGAGAACAACATGGCCACACCAAACTACCAATTCGAAAAACGCCGCCGCGAGTTAGATAAAAAAGCCAAGAAGGAGGAGAAGCGCCGCCACAAACTCGAGGCCGGCAACACTCCCCAAGACGTCGTCGGAGAACCGGCCGAACCCGCTGGCGACAACCCGCCGCCGCTCGACACTCCTGCCACCTGAGGGAACTCTATCAGTCGATGATCCGCCGCATCGGGATCATATTCGAGTACTCGAATCCCCGCTTTTTGAAAAACTCTTGTGACTCCGCGCTGATCCGGTCGGTGAGCAAGGTGATGCGCTTGAATTGCTTCTTCTTCGCGAACTCCGCCACATAGTCGAGCAACATTGTCCCGTAGCCCTGGCCGCGGTGGTCAGGGTGGATCACCACATCTTCCATCAGAATCACGAAACCGCCGCGGTCCGTGGAAATCGTGAACAGCAAGTTCACCATCCCGAAGATCTGGTCGTGATTGCGCACCACGAAGATCCGGCCTCGGTTAGGTTGCTCAAGGATCAACTGCAAGCCGCGCTCCTGCATCCCGCGGTCCGGCGAGAAATCTCCTGATAGCGCGAACAAATTCATCACCAATTCCGTGAGTGCGGGCAAGTCTTCGATCGTCGCGGGTTCCACCCGCGGGCGATCATCCTGGAGACCTACTGATGCCGACTTTAGGTCAAATTTCACACCGCGAGCTTGGCACGCTTTCGGGATCGGGAAACCAAATTTTCCGGTTGAACGAACTATTTTCGGGTTGCAGGAAATTCCAGTAAATCCGGGCGATTGGCCTGCGTCCGGGCGAGCGCTTGCGCCTCCTTCCATGCAGAAATTTTCCCATGGTGGCCAGACACTAACACCTCCGGCACCGTCAGCCCGCGGAACTCAATCGGCCGCGTGTAGGCAGGTGCTTCCAGCCGGTTAGGATCGGAAAACGACTCGTCCACCGGTGATCGCTCGTCGCCCAGTGCCCCAGGCAGCAGCCGGATCACCGCGTCACAAAGCACCGCCGCCGCCAACGCGCCGTTGGTTAGAATGTAGTCGCCGATGGAAATTTCCTCATCCACCAGCGCCTCGATCACCCGCTGGTCCACGCCCTCGTAGTGACCGCAGAGGATCAGTAAATGCTCCGCCGCCGCGAGATCCCGCGCCATCGCTTGCTTGAACGGCTTGCCTTGCGGCGTCATTAAAATCACCCGCGTGAGCGGACCGCGCAACGCCTCCACTGCCGCGAACAACGGCTCTGGTTTTAACAACATCCCCTGCCCTCCCCCGCACGGTGAATCATCCACCCGCCGGTGTTTATCCTCAGACCAATCCCGCAACTGGTGACCCACCACCTCCACAATTCCCGCCGCCCGCGCGCGCTGGATGATCGAATCACTCAGAGGTGCCAGCGCCACCTCAGGAAATAACGTCACAATATCTATCCGCATGGCGTAAATCTAGCCAACTCCCATCCGCCGATCAACGACGAAGGCACGCGACTACCTAAACCAAGAGAACGAACTGAGTCCTAACGGGGCCAATCCGGCACGGTCGCTCTCCTCCCACCACTTTCTTCCATTCGCCAAATTCGCTAGCTTCGCGGTGCCTCAGATCTTCATCTTGCATGACTCGCATTCAATCGAAGTCGGCTATCCATCCGCCCGCTTTATTAAACCTTCTAACTTTGTGTTCTTTGCGTTCCTTTGCGGCAAATCTTCGTCCGCTCTTGGTTAGTATAGAACGGTTAGTTTCCTCCATCGCGGGATGATTGAGAGAGAGACGGCGAGATTGCGATTTAGAGGCAACGGCTTCGTGGACGGGGGCACCCACGCTCCTTTGGGGCGTGCGGCTTGGGAACTGCCGAGTTGAGCGGGATGGACTTTTCGAAAACGAAAGCACTGGCAAAGTCCGAAGTTTACCGCAGACTACTGCGATCCCAGCCTCACTCCAATGACAACTCCAGCCTCTGCCTCCGTTAGTGATCCGGCCCACGACCCACGGGTCGAGCGCCAGACCCGCGCGTTCCTCCAAACTCTCAACTCGTCCGACGGGAAACCGATGGAAACGCTGCCGCCGAACGAGGCGCGCGAGGTGCTGGTGGGTGCCCAAGCGTCCGTGAATGTGGCGATGCCGGCCTGCGACATTTCACAAAAGCTGATCGTGCTGGATGACTTGAGCGTGGGCATCACGATCGTCCGGCCAGCGGGCGTGGCGGGCGACTTGGCTGCGTTTTTGTTTTTCCATGGCGGCGGGTGGGTGCTTGGGGATTTCCCCACTCACGAGCGTTTTGTGCGTGATCTGGTCGTCGGCTCGGGCTGCGCTGCGGTGTTTGTGAACTACACGCCATCGCCCGAGGCGCAATATCCCACGGCCATTCACGAGGCATATTCCGCGACTCAGTGGGTCGCTTCTAACGGCCACGAAATCGGCGTGGACGGCAGTCGCTTGGCGGTGGTGGGTAACAGCGTGGGCGGCAACATGGCGACGGTCGTCGCGCTGATGGCTAAGGAAAAAGGCGGTCCTGACATCAAATGCCAAATCCTGTTTTGGCCAGTGACCAATGCGGATTTCGAAACCGATTCTTACAACGAATATGCGAACGGTTACTTCCTAACCAAAGCGATGATGAAATGGTTTTGGGATAACTACACGGTCGATCCCGAGAAACGCCATGACATTCACACTTCGCCCTTGCAGGCGACTTCCGAACAACTCGCCGGCTTGCCACCCGCGCTGATTCTAACTGCCGGCAACGATGTGCTTCGCGACGAGGGCGAGGCATACTCCCGCAACCTCGACGCGGCTGGCGTGGAGGTGACTTTGGTGCGCTACAGCGGGATGATTCACGACTTCGGCCTGCTCAATGCGCTGAGCGAAATTCCCACCGTCCGCATGGCTCTGCATCAGGCGGCGGAGGAGTTGAAACTCCGGCTCGCGTGAACTCAGATGCCGATTTACTTACTCATCATTTTCGCGGTCCCGCTGCTGTCACTGGTGTGGTGGACATGGGCGGACCGGCGGTTGCGCGGGCTGGGTAGCACGGGCAGCAAGGCGCGGGTCGCGCTGGGCCTAGCAGTGCTGTGTATCCTGCTCGGTTTCGGCTGGGTGCTGCTAGGGCGGCGACACCTGTTAGCGGTGCCGCTGCCTGCGGAGTGGTATGCGCTGGTGCTGTTGTGGGGCTTGATTTTTCTGCCGCTGGTGGGCGTGCCAATGATGGTGGTGTGGTCGCTCGGCTCAATCGTCCGGCAGATATTCGGGAGGAAATCAATCCCACACGATCCCGCAGTCCGGCGCTGGACGCGGCGCGAATGGCTGGCTGGCGGTCTGGTGAGCATGCCGGTATGGGCGACGTTTGGCACCGCGGCGTTCAGCTTGCCGCGGTTGACGCGCTGCCGGGTGCGCGAGCTAACGGTTTCTATCAAGGAGCTGCCGACGGCGCTAGACGGGCTGCGGATCGCGCATGTCTCGGATACCCACGTCGGCAAGTTCACGCGCGGCGCGGTGCTGGATGAAATCGTAGCGGCGACTAACCGACTGGAGGCGGATCTGGTGTTGTTCACGGGCGATCTAATCGACAACACGCTCCACGATTTGCCACTGGCGGTGCGGATGTTGCAACGGCTGCGGCCGGGTTCCGGGTTGTTTGTGATCGAGGGCAACCACGATCTGTTTGAAGATCCGACGGGTTTCGAAAAAGGCGTGAGGGCGGGTGGCTTGGCGATGCTGCGCAACGAAGCCGCGACGGTGACGGTGCGCGGCGTGCCGGTGCAGATTCTCGGAGTTGTGTGGAATCACGCTGCGGAGCAAATGAATCAGGACGTGGATCAAGTGGCGGCGCTGCGAGATCCGGCGGCTTTCCCGATCCTGTTAGCGCATCATCCGCACGCGTTCGACCGGGCGGCTGATTTGGGATTTCCGCTGACGCTCGCCGGCCACACTCATGGCGGGCAATTGATGCTGACGCCCGAGTTCGGCGCAGGGCCGGCGATGTTTCGCTACTGGTCCGGCCTCTATAAGAAGGCTGGCCGCGCGCTGGTGGTCAGCAACGGCACCGGCAACTGGTTCCCGCTGCGGGTGAACGCGCCAGCGGAGATCATTCATCTGACGCTGCGGAAAGGGTGAG
>JAYTEI010000208.1:0-7457 GCA_043735445.1 Akkermansiaceae bacterium
GTATCGAGGTGGAAATTGGCGATGCCGGGAACGCCGTATTGGCTAGTGACACCTTGGCCGTCGCCGGACTTGCCATGACAGACCGCGCAATAGATTCCAAAACGCTCTTTGCCACGATGGATTAGGGCAGATGCACCTTCGTCAGTTAGCTTTAACTCTGCGGGCATACCCGAACCGAAATAGTCACCGACGTGGCCGGTGTAATAATAACCGGTTTGGCCGCCGAATTCATATTCAGGGATGCCGCCGATGGATTGCTCACCCGCCGGGTTGAAGCCGCGCGGTTGGGTTTGATTAACTGGCAGTCGGGCACCATGACCATCTGCGAAAAACGCATCCGGCTTTTGCGCACGGATTTTATCCTGCTCATCCATGTCCGGGAAAATCCGGATCGGCGGCTTGGCAAAATGCTGGCCGCGGACTCCGAAGATTCCGACGACGAGCAACGCGATGAGCGCGTAAGCGAGGAAAAAGTAACGCATCTGGAATTAGAGATTTGAAAGTTAAGAGATGAGATCGGGCTCAGTCTTCTTCTTCGACGAGTTCGATGTTAGCGCCGCCGATGTCGGCAAGCAGATCGCGGGTGCCGTTAGGGCTGAATTTCGGGTCGCGAGCTTCGATGGCGATGAAGAATCCATCGTCCGTCGCGCGGTGGAATTGACGGCTCGCGAACAAAGGATGGTTGAGACGCGGAAGTTGAATGAGTGCCAGTAATCCGAACAACACCGTGAAGCCGGAGAATAGAATCGTTAGCTCAAACATGATCGGGAAAAACGCCGGCACCGTGAAGATGTTAGCGGGCTTCGACTGCACCACCGTCGGGTAGATAACAACTTGGGTGGTGTAGGCCAGGGCGAAGGCGGTGCAAGTACCGGTGATGCCGCCGAAGAACACGAACCATGGCAGAATCGAGCGTTTCATGCCCATTGCGCCGTCGAGGCCGTGGATCGGATAGGGCGAGTAGCAATCCCATTTCTTAAAGCCGGCGTCGCGGATTTTCTCCGCGCCCTTGTAGAGAGCGGATGCGCTCTTGAACTCGGCTAGGTAGCCATAAACGCGTTTGCGGGTGGTGCTCACGGTGAAAGTTAGAAGTTATTCGTTAAAAGTTATTTGGAAGACACAAGCTCCTTTTGATAGGCGGCCTCGACGACGACGCCGTGGTCTGGGTGTTCCTCGTAATCATCATGATGCGGATCGGACTCTAGCAATGTCCATTTCACTTCGGCGATGTTGATGCATGGCAGAAAGCGGAGGAACATCAGGAACAGTGCAAGGAACAAACCAATCGTGCCGACGAAAGTCATCATTTCCACACCGCTCGGGGAGTAGGTCTTCCAGTCGCCGGGCAGCCACATCCGTTGGAGCGTTGTGACGATGATCACATAACGTTCGAACCACATGCCGATGTTGACAAACATCGCGACGATCATGATGACCCAAAGATTTTCGCGACAGGCTTTAAACCAGAAAACTTGGGGAGACAAAACGTTGCAACTCATCATCGCCGCGTAGGCCCACCATGACGGACCGGCGATCCGAAACTTAAAGGCGTCCATTTCATAGATCGCGCCGGAGTAGAAGGCGACGAAGAGTTCCATGAGATAGGCATAACCCACAATGGTGCCAGTTAGCAGGATGATCTTCGCCATGTTGTCGATGTGCTTCATGGTGATCAAATCCTGCAGGCCATAGATAAAGCGGGCGGGAACCATGATCGTTAGCACCATTGCAAACCCACCGAAGATGGCACCGGCAACGAAGTAGGGCGGAAAGATGGTGGTGTGCCAACCGGGGACCACCGAGGTCGCGAAGTCGAACGAAACGACTGAGTGAACCGAAAGCACGAGCGGGGTGGAAAGAGCAGCGAGAAGGAGATATGCCATTTCATAGTGGCTCCACTGACGATTACCGCCGCGCCAGCCGAGCGAGAAGATACCATATAGGATTTTGCGAATCCCGGGCTTGCACCGGTCACGAATGGTCGCGAGATCGGGCACCATGCCGAGATACCAGAAAATCAGCGAGATGGTGAAATACGTAGAAACCGCGAACACGTCCCATAACAATGGTGACTTAAAGTTCTGCCAGATTGCATTGGCATTCGGCACCGGTGCGAGGAACCACGCAAACCAGACGCGACCGACGTGGAAGGCGGGGAAAATACCGGCGCAGATCACCGCGAAGATGGTCATCGCTTCCGCCGCGCGGTTGATGGACGTCCGCCAATTTTGTCGAGTTAGAAATAGCACCGCAGAGATCAGGGTGCCAGCGTGCCCGATACCGATCCAGAACACGAAGTTAGTAATATCAAATCCCCAGAACACTCGGTTAGACATACCCCAGACGCCGACCCCGGTGGAGACGAGATACGTCAAACCACCGCCGACGCCGATCAGGGCGATGAGGGCGGACGGGATAAACAACAACCACCAAAGGAAGGGTTGTTTATTTTCCAAAACGCCGCAGATGCGCTCGGTGATCCAGTGATAGGAACGCCCGCTGAGGATAAGCTTTTCGCGCTCAAGCACCGGGATCTTGACCCCGGTGTGAGTCTCAGGTGCGGTATGGATGGTGGATGCCATGTTAGGTGGAAGTGATAAAATGGATTAGACCATGTGGACGGTCGCCTTGCCGATGAACTTGGCGTCCGGCATTTTCGGATTTGGGTTCTTGACGCGGGCCAGATAACTGGTGCGCGGACGAGTGCCGATGTAGTTGAGGAGATCGTAATTGCGCTCAATGCGCTTGCTGCGGCCGATCGCGCCGTTTTCCTCGTCCAACAAGTTTCCGAAGGTGATCGCATTCGCGGGACAAGCGTCCTGACAGGCAGTTTTCACTGAATCCACCGGCGTGCGGAGGGTGTGAGTGGTCACTTGCATTTCAGTGGATGCCTTGCCGGCAACGAGTGCTTCCTGCTTCTGGCCGCGCTTCTGGCGGATGACTGCATCCTTGAGGCGCTGCACACAGTAAGTGCATTTTTCCATCACTCCGCGCATGCGGATGGTGACGTTCGGGTTCTTCTGAAGGTGGGGAGCTTCGCCCACTTGTTTCTCGCCGAACGGACCTTTGTAGAGGTTATGGGAAATGAGCGGGTTGCGTTTGTTATAGTCGAAATAGTTAAACCGGCGGGCCTTGTATGGGCAGTTGTTAGCACAGTAACGGGTGCCGATGCAGCGGTTGTATGCCATTGCGTTGAGACCGTCTTCGGTATGGATGGTGGCGTTGACTGGGCAAACGGTTTCGCACGGAGCAGACTCGCAATGCACACACGCGACAGGTTGCGGGACGAGCGCCGGATTGTCTTCGTCGAAGGTATTATCCTTTTGCGCCGCGAAGTAACGATCCATGCGAATCCAATGCATTTCACGACCCATGGCGACTTGTTTTTTGCCGACGATTGGAATGTTATTTTCCGACTGGCAAGCGACAAGACAGGCATTGCAACCCATGCAAGATGATAGGTCGATCGACATGCCCCACTGATGGAGCGTGTCACTGAGGAAGGTCTGCGCTTTGCCATCCTTGCCCGGATTAAAAGTGGCGGATGTTTGCGGGATATAGAGCGAAACATTCGGCGGCGCGTGGGCGTCGTTGCCTTGCTTGGGGACGTTTGCTAGTTGCGCTTCGAATGAGCCTTTTTCTTCGTCCTCAAGTGTGGATACCTCGCGGGCGAGAGCGCGACCATACATTGCGCTGTGCTCTTGAGTGATCGCGAGATGATATCGGTTAGCCGTCTTCTTGACCTTCGCGCCGGTGGCGAAATAGGCAGTCGCGGCGGTGCGCAGCGGATAGGCGTTGAAGCCTCGGTTCATGCCGACAAGGCCGACGTGAGTCGCGTTTTTCGGGCCGCGCTTGAGTTCGTCGTGTTTATCGAAGCCTTGGCCGTAGCCGAGCGGGATGATGATGGTATTTTCGGCTTGGCCGAAGGAAACGAGGACCGGGATTTCTAACGATTGACCGTTGACCACGAGATGGATCATCGGCGAGGTGCGGTTTTCACCTTCATCGTCGCCACCGGCAGCTCGTGCGCCATTCCATGTTTCGAGGGCGACGATTTGATCGTAAATCCCAAGTTCTTTGGCGGTCTTCGGGGCGACGAGCGCGACGTTGTCCCAAGTGAGTTTATAGATTGGATCGGGCGCTTCTTGCAGCCAGCCGTTGTCGATCCAGCGACCGTCGAAGACCGACGAGTCGGTGGCGAAAATGACTTCGAGCGAATCCTTGGTCGGTGCCGCAGCAATTAGTGGCACGGCCATGTCACCGCGCGAGGCTGGGCTAACAAGCGGATAGCCTGAGTCTGCGAGGAAACCGTCGCGCAGCAGCTTTTTCCAAGCGGTGTCCCCTTCCCCGCCGAGCGCGGCGAAGGTGGTGCGGACCGCGGTGTAAGCGGGAGAAGCGGCGCCCTTTTCGCCTTCACCGTTGAGCAGTTTGCCGTCGGCGGATAGGAGGGCGAGCAGCAGTTCGAGTTCGGAAACGCAGTCTTGATAGAGTGGCAGGATCATCGGCTGCACCACGGTGTAGGTGCCACGCGCGGTGCGGGCGTCCGACCAGGATTCGAGGTAATGGGCGGCGGGCAAATGCCAGGTGGCGGCGTGGGCGGTCGCGTCGGTGCGGGTGCCGAGATGGATGCTGGTCTTGAGCTTGGCGAAGGTTCCGGCGATATCGAGATCGGCCGGAGCATCGTAAACCGGGTTGGCCGGAGTGAGCAGGACGAGCGTGTCGATCGCGCTGGAGTCGATGTCCGCCTTGAGGGCGGTTAGGTTTGCAAGACCCTTGGTTTCGGTTTGGACGGCGACGAGCGGCTTGCCTTCGCCGATGTTGCCGAGCGCGATGTTGATTGCATGGGCTAGCAGATGCAGCGACAACGACTGGCGCGAACCTGCTAGAACGAGTGACTTGCCGGCGTTTGCCTTGAGGTCTTCCACGAGGCCGTTGACCCACTCGATGTGCTTGGGATCGGCGAGATCGGGAACGATGGCGGCGACTGCGGCTTGCACGCCGAGACCGCGAGCGATCTGGGCCGCCACGGCATTGACCTGGCTGGGAGAAACGCGCAGACGGTGATCCGCCATACCGCCGGTGAGGGTGAATGCGGCTTCCACCGCGTAGAGGCGGTTCATCGAAGCGGCATCGGGCTTGGCTTCATACGCTTTGCCTTCCGGCTTGCGGCGGTCGAAAAATGGAGTGACCGGACCTTGCGAATCGGTGCCCGCGAAATCGCAGTCGAGCGAAACGATGCGGTCGGCCCTGGCGAAATCTGCGACTAACCGGACGCCGTCGCCGAGGGCGATGTTCGAGGCGTCGCTGGTGAGCGCCTCGTATTGATAGAATTTCGCGGAGGAGAATTTAGCCGCGAGTTCCTTGGTCAGGCGGGCGCGAGTCGGGCTGTCATCGGCCCCGAAGACGAAGCCAATTTTCGCGGACTTGTCGGCGGCTAGTGCGGCTACGACTTTTTCAAAATCGGCGCGCGGGGCGGATTTACCGGCCTTGAGGATGGCCCGCGAACGCGATGGCGAGTAGAGGTCCAGAACCGATGCTTGGGCGAAAGCATCCGTGCCTTCGGTGTCGGGATGGAGCTTGTTAGGAGCGAGCTTGGTCGGGCGGCCTTCGAAGGTGGTCACCACTAACGGTGTCGCGCCGTTAGCCCGCGGCATTGAGGATGCGTAGTAAGTCGCATTGCCCGGGATGACCCACTCGGGAGCCTTGGTGTAAGGGACGATGTAACTTTCCGGGCGGCGGCAGGCTGCCATCCCGAAACCGGCGAGCGCGGTCGAGGCTCCCATCAATTTTAAGAACGAACGCCTAGAAGTTTCATCAGCCTCGGGGCTGGCCAGCTCGGCGGCACCGCGCGGGAACTCACGATCCATCCACTGCCGGAACTCGGCGCTGTCTTCTAACTGACCCGCACTGCGCCAGGCGACGGTGGTTTCGCCGGCGGGAACTTCGGGGTGATGCCAAACGCGCTTGCTCATGTTAGGTTGCGGAAATTGTGGAGATGGGAAAAACGGGCGGAAGGATCAATGGTGGCAAGTGGCGCAGGTGACCTTGGGCTTCACCATGAACTCCTCTTTCAACTTGAGGCCGAGTTCCTCGGTCGTCTTCACGCCGAGCTGCGGATTGTTAGAAATGTAGGTCTCGGCGTTGTAGCCGAAGTTATAAACTTCTTCGAGCGGACGGAGGTTTTTCTCAGGCGCGCGGTGGCATTCGAGGCACCAGCCCATCGAGTGCGGCTCGGCCTGATAGATGACTTCCATCTTGTTGACGTTGCCATGGCAACTCTGGCAGGAAATCCCGCGGTTGACGTGCGCGGAGTGGTTAAAATAGACGTAATCGGGAGCCTTGTGGACGCGCACCCATTCGATCGGTTTGCCGTCGTAGCCAGCATAGGTTGGGTCCATCGAGCGGTGCAGCGGAGCTAGCTTCGGGCTATCGCGCTGGACATGTTGGTGGCAGTTCCAACAGGTGCTGCCGGTCGGCACGTTCGAGTGGCCGGCGACATCGACGAACGAGTGGCAGTAGCGGCAGTCCAAGCCGACCTGATCGACGTGGATCTTGTGGGAAAATGGAATCGGCTGGGCGGGCTGATAGCCGACCACCAACGCCTTGGGCGTCGCGTAATACGCAAATGCAAGCGCCACGCCAGCCGCTGCGGTCCCGGCGCAGACAGCGATTTTGAGAGGCAGTAAATTGGACCAGCGGGGAAAAATATTTGCCATAAGGAAGGCGATGCAGTGCTCAGAGAATGGAGCTTGTGAAATTTTTCACAAGCTGTTTTCCAGAAAATCCCAAGGAGGAAAAACCGGTCGGCGGGAGGATGCAAACGAAGCGGAGTGATGCAATGCGAAAAAAGAAAATGTGACAAAATTTATAAGGCATCACCGGCGGACCCCGCCAATTCGCGACCTTGCCGCGCATCGCTGGCAAAAAAAGAAGCGGTCCGACTGATCATCCTCCAGGAAAAACCCATTAACCCGATGGCATCTCAGTCGAACCGCCTTGTCTTGCGACAGCGAGGATTTAGCACCTGCCGTGCCAACAGCCCTGCCGATTTCACCTAAAATTCTTCACGCGGACTTCTCGCGCGAGTTCCGTCGATAGCTGGCCGGCGGCACTCCGACGGATGCGCGGAAGTTCACCGTTAGACGCTCGTTGCTTTGGTAGCCGCAACGCTCGGCGATGATCGCGACGGGCAGATCGCTGGTGGTTAGAAGGTTTTTTGCCCGCTCCACTCGCTCGTGCTGGATCATCACATAAGGCGAGCGACCGAGCGATGTTAGGAAGCGCCGCTCCAGCACCCGCCGCGAGACGCCGACTTTGGTGGCCCATTCCTCCACGGAAATGATCGTGGAAATGTGCTCTACCAGATATTGCATCGCCCGCCGCACCAATGGATCTCCCACCGCTTCGTAAGAACTTGAGCCGCGCGCCACGATTTCTAACGGCGGGACCAGAATCGC
>JAYTEI010000209.1:0-16273 GCA_043735445.1 Akkermansiaceae bacterium
AATCTGGCAATTTTGTTAAATCCATAAGCTTACTAAAGATATTACTTGCTTGATCTTTTACTCCCGCAATGACTTTCATTGCGGGAGTTTCTATTTCGACTGGCACTCCACCGAAACCGTGAAATAATTACGTCCATGAACCTTTCGTCTCCACAACAAAATGAGGCCGCGCTGCATGCGGTGGATTATTGGCAAGTCATCAAGAATCGCTACGGAATTATACTATTGACCCTGCTGCTCGTGTTCATGACCGCTGCAGTGATCACTTATGTGATGCCAAAGAAATATGAAAGCGAGGCTACGATTGAGGTGAAGCCGAGGTCTATGGGGATGTCGCCTTTTGGCGAACAGATGGGTGCGTCTTTCAGCGCGAATCGAATAACGCCACAGTTCTTTGGTACGGAATTCGAGAAAATCAAAAGTAGTAACTCGCTTTCGAAAGTCGTGGAGAAATTGGAGTTGGTAAACAAATGGGGGGTAACTAAGGAAGATGCCATTCGAATCCTAAAAGGAATCGTCAACACTCAGAACATCCGCGGAACCGACTTGATTTCTATTCGAGTGCGTCACACCAACAAAGAGGATGCACGAGATGTTACCGCTGAGGTTGCCAGAGCTTACAAAGCCTATCGGACCGAGATCGAGAGCCGTGAGGCTGAGAAAGGCCTGTATGAATTAAAAAAAGCAGTTCAGGATCAGGTGGATAAAGTCGAAGAGGGTCGCAAGGTTCTGGCTACGATTGTTAGGACTAAACAAATCATTTACAAAGGCCAAGACTCCTTTTATGGCCAATCCGGTGTGGATGAGGATCAGGGCGCACGCAAGTCACTCGAAACTTACGATCAACTTCTGCGTGACAAGATGCAGCTTGAAAGCCAGATCAACAGCCTCATGAAATATGGAAGTGATCAGTTGATTGCGACCGCCGCCGGACTTGATTTACCCGACAACGTCATTCGCAGTCTTCATCCTCTCTATCTCGAAGCCAAACGACATTTAGAAGATCTCAAAATCAAGGGTTTGGGAGACCACCATCCCACGGTCTTGGCTGCGGTCAATCAGATTGAGGAAATGAAACACCAGCTCAATGAAGGGGTCGTCAGCTTGCGGGCCACCTTGCAGGCTAAATTGGACATGGCGGGGGATAGCCTGAAGAGTGTCGAAGTGATGAAGGACGACACGCGCGAAGAAGCGATTCAAAGGGGACTTGATGCTCAAGGTTACGTCGATGCCAAGCGGGAATTTGAAACGGACCAGCAGTTGCTCCAGTCGATGAAGCTTAAGCAAATTAACGAGACGATTATTAAACAGATGACGGAAGAAAGTATTGTGGTTCACGAAGAGCCACAAATTTCGCAGAGTCCTGTCAGTCCTAACGTCACCCTTAATTTAGTTCTCGGAGCGGTGGTCGGGTTGATATTCGGTGTGGGTATTGCGTTCTTCTTGGAGTATCTCGATACGTCGGTGAAAAGTCTCGAGGACGTTGAACGCTATCTGCAAGTGCCGGTTCTAGCGGTTATCCCGAAGGATGTTGGGATCCTTCACAAGCAAAGCGGAATGAGTCCAGACGCAGAAGCCTATCGAATCTTGCGCACTAACATTGAATTCAATCGTAAGAATCCTGAAGACAATGCGATTACGGTGGTATCCGGTGGGGCAGGTGAGGGGAAATCCACCACGCTGGTCAATCTTGCTTATATCTGTGCTCAAGGTGGATACACCACTCTGATGATTGACGCCGACTTGCGCAGACCTCGCTTACATACATTTTTTGATATTAACAACTCGGTCGGCCTCACCAACTATTTAACCACGGAGCTCATGTTGGAGGACGTTATTCTCCAAACTCCGGTTGATAACTTGTATTTTATGCCATCGGGAATTTTGCCAGCCGATGCGGCAGGTATCCTGAACTCCCGACGGATGTCAGAGCTGATTCAGGACGTGAAGCAGCGCTTCGATTTGGTGTTAGTTGATAGTCCTCCCATCCTCGGGGTCAGTGATGCTTCTGTTCTTGCGAGCGAAGTCGATCTTACTATGATTGTCGTCCAGCATCGCAAATTGCCGAGAAACATGCTTCTGCGCGTGAAACAAGCGGTAGAGAATGTCGGTGGAAATGTTATTGGGGTAGTGCTCAATAACGTGGATGTCCGGAGTGACAGCCAATATCAATATTACACCAGCTATTACACTTACTATGCTCCTGCCGAGTCTCAGATCGGACCACCGGTCGGTGCTGCCACCTCCCCGAAGCCCCAGCCGGGTGTGCGTGGAAATGACTCCGAGATGTATTAAAACTCAAACCAACCCATATGATGAACACAGGAAAACTATTTCTTGGATTGCTTGCCCTGATATTTACTTCGGTGCTTCTCCCGGCTCAGATTGAGCCGGGGAAGTCAATCAACATTACAATCGCCAATGTTCCCGAGGAGGATAAGGCTACAATCTCCAATATATACCCTGTATCAGATGGCGGGACCATCAATATGCCATTCCTCGGTGCGGTGCGAGCTGCGGGATTGCGCAATGAAGAGCTGGCTGCCTCGCTTCAATCCCGTTACAAGGCTGCGGGGATCTACACGAATCCGACCATCCAAGTCATAACAAATATAGTCCAAGGAAAAATAAATGAAGAAACCGTCACAGTGGGTGGCCAAGTGAAAAATCCTGGGCCAGTTCCTTATGCCAAAGAATTGACACTTTGGGGAGCCATTCAAGCCCGGGGAGGGGCCAATGAATTCGGCAGCATGCGTCGGGTTAAAGTGATCCGCAATGGTAGCCAGAAAGTGTATGATGCCACGAAGGCTCAGTTCATGCAGATGCCTTTGCAGAGGAATGATACCATTGAGGTTCCTCAAAAAAGTATCCTTGGAGGGTGATTCATTACAGTAGAATCGAAGTCTTGCCTAGATGTGGAAGCTAAACTAACGCCGCGTGTGACTGAACTCCCACTGAAATGCTTGTGCATCTTAGTGTTGGCTTTATTTCCTGCGGAAGCGGTTGAGCTTCCTTCCAAAGCGCTATCAGGTTTAGCATCTCAACAATTCCGTGACCGGGAAATTGCACAGGTTGAGTTGTTGGCCTGGGCGCGGCTTCAACCAGCTTCTGCGATGGACGAGCTGTTGCGGCAGTCCCGCATGGCAATTGACCCTGAGGTCAGGGAGCGCTGCCTAAACATCCTTCGCATTCTCGTTACCGACGAGTATCTGAAGGAAGGGGAAGGCTATTTGGGCATTATGCTGAAGGATGAAGTTTCAGATATTCCAGGCGAGCCTAAACCCCGGGGTGTGATTCGTGTCCTGATGGTGCAGCCTGATTCACCGGCTGAGCACGCTGGAATCCGGCAGAACGACATGATTGTTGGTATCAATGGCGAGATATGGCAAGATGTCACTTTCCGGGCAAATATCAGAAAAATGAAACCGAATATAGAAGTTGATCTCAAGATCCTCCGGGACGGAGGAAGGATCGATTTGAAGGTTCCCTTGGGCCGTCGGCCAGTGTATGCCGACAATTCGTTCTTCCCCGGCCAGACATACGATCTCGAAGCTGCTGAACGGGCTGCCAAGGAAGCCTATTTCCGACATTGGTTGAATTTGCGGAAGTTGCCGAAGTGATTCTAGGGCATTTACTTGGCTAGCCCGCTGTTTGCGAGACAGGTTCAAGTATCGTCTAACAATCCCTTGAGTCCGCCGAAAAAATTCTCTAACTCGTCGCTGCTTGGCGCGGCACCGAGGATGTCGTCGTAGGTGGTGTGGGTGAGAAATTCGTCGTCGAGTTCGCCGATGAAGCTGCTCGGTTGGCAACCGGTTTCCTGGCCCCACTTGATGCGGGTGGAGCAATAAGTCATGGTGAGTTGGTCTCTGGCGCGGGTGATGCCGACGTATAACAACCGCCGCTCTTCGTCCTTGGTCCCTTCCGCGATGCTGCGAGTGTGAGGCAGGAATCCTTCTTCGAGGCCGACGAGGAACACGTTGGGAAATTCTAACCCTTTCGACGCGTGGAGGGTGATCAAGGTGACGCCTTGTTTCTTCTCCAGATCCTCATCGTCCTTATCCGAGGCGAGGGCGCTGTGATCGAGGAACGACTGGAGACCTTTGCTTTTTTCGACGTGTTTGCGGAGGCTGTCGATGACGCTGAAAATTCCTTCGCCGCGGGCCTGGCGCTCGCTGTCAGTCTTGCACGCCCGCTCGATCCACGGCAGGTATTCGATCTCTTTGATCAAGGCGTCGAGCACATCGGCGGGGTTTTCCTTGGCGATCTCAATTCGGTTTTTTCCGCCGGCGATGGTGGCGACAAACTCCTGCACGGCGTTCGCGGACTTGGCACCTAACTGGTCGGTGAAATTCGGATCGCAGAGTGCCTGCCAGACCGATTCGTGGTGCTCGCGGCTCCAGTCGGTGGCCAGCACGGCAGTGGATTGGCCGATGCCGCGGTTCGGCGCGTTAAGGACTCGCAGCAGCGGCACATCCGCGTCGGGCGAGGCTAACAGTTGGGCGTAGGCCAGCACGTCGCGCACCTCGCGGCGGTCGTAGAAACTCTGTGCGCCGACCATCCGGTAGGGCATCTTGCGCTCACGGAAGGCGAGTTCGAGCTTGCGGCTTTGGCCGTTCGTTCGGAACAAGATGGCGAAGTCTTCCCACTCGGCACCGACCGCCCCTTTGCCCGCCATGATTTCCTCGGCGATGAACTCTGCTTCCTGGTCGTCGCCCGGCATCGCCACGATGCGCACCGGATCGCCGCCCTTGCGAGTCGAGCGCAGGATCTTCTCGCGGCGGCCGATGTTGTGTTTGATCAGGCTGTTAGCGGTGTGCAGGACGGCGTGGGTCGAGCGGTAGTTTTCCTCCAGCCGGATGATCTTCGGGTTAGGGAAAAATTTCTCGAACTGGAGGATGTTAGCCACTTCCGCGCCACGCCAACCGTAGATCGACTGATCGTCATCGCCGACGACGCAGACATGATAGTTCGGCGGGCCGACGAGCTGTTGGAGCAGCCGCATCTGAAGCGCGTTGGTGTCCTGGAACTCATCTACCGTCACGCGGGTGAAGCGCTGACGGAACATTTCCCGGACATCATCGTGATCGCGCAAGACTTGCTCGCCGAGGCATAGTAGGTCGTCGAAATCCACCGCATTCTGGGCGCGCAGTTCGTTCTGATAGGCCACGCCGAGCATCGCGAAATAGTCGTCCTCCAAGTCCGCAGGATCGACGCCGAGGTTCTTGCCTTTTGAAATCGCCGAGAGCACGTCGTCGGGCTTTACCTTTTCCGAGGAGCCGCCTTTGCGGACGAGCAGTTGCTTCATCAAACCGACCTGGTCGGAGTGCGAGCAGATCGAGAAATTTTTCTTATAGCCGAGTTTGTCGATGCCGCCGCGGAGGATGCGGACGCAGAGCGAGTGGAAGGTGCAGACCGTCATCGCCTTGGCGGCTTTTTTCGAAACCATCCCACCGATCCGTTCGCGCATTTCGCTGGCGGCCTTGTTGGTGAAAGTCACGGCGAGAATTTCCGCAGGATCGATCCGCTTCTCAATCATGTGAGCGATCCGGCAAGTGACGGTGCGAGTCTTGCCAGTCCCGGCACCGGCGAGCAGCATCACCGGGCCATCGAGAGCACCCACGGCTTCGCGCTGGGCTTGGTTCAGGGAGTCGAAAGAAAACGAGGAGGCCATCGGCGGGCGGATACAAGCGGGACACTCGCAGGGTGGCAAGCAGTGAGCGACCGACAAGCTGTCCTAGAGGCGCTTGAAGCGAACCTCATATTCGTGGTGGAGGTTCTGATGAAGCGCCATAAGCTCCGAAATCGGCATGACTTCGAGAGCTTTCCGCAGGGTTTGGGGCTTCTCGAGGAATTCCTCGAATGCTTGGATTTTGCCAATCCATAGGCCTTCCACGCGGCCTTCCACACGGCCTTCCACACGGCCTTGAGCGATTAATTTTTCGGCGACGGACATGGTATTTCTTTCGAATTCAGGATTGCTCGAGAGGCTAAGATAAATTTTTTCCACGTCAAGGTCGCTGTCGGAATGGAGCGCGTAGAGAAGCATCATGCCAAGAAGACTGCCGGGAAGGTCCTTGGCGGAGAATCCGGCCAACCATTGGAAAAATCGCAGGAGATCCTTCTGCCTGGCAAGCTTCATACGCTGCAGGACGACTTGCATCCGCGTGTCGTCTTCTTCAGATTCCACGAGGCGGAGACTCCATGAATTGTCCGGCGGAGGCAAGGACGCGTGCGCGGAGTTGCGAAAGAACGGAATGGGAACATCTCGTTGGGGCGAACCGCCGCGAGGAAAGCGCGGGGTAGAACGAGGGGGCTTGAAGAGCGGGCGGAATTCCGTACGGTTGCGGCATGAAGACAGTGAATGACAGTTTCTAAGCCAGATCCTCGGCACTTAACTGGGAAAGTTCGTCCTTGGTCCATTCGCGTTTTCTCATGCAGAGGCGGACGGCGTGCTTGCGGATGGCTTTCTCGAAAAGGTTGCGCATGTGGCGACCGTTGCCGAAGCCGCGACCTGCGGTTTTGAGTTCGGCGGTGATTTGCGATTCGAGGGCTGCTTCAGCAGAGGCTTCCAGCGAGTATTGGTTTTTCTCGCAGAATCCTTTGAAAATTCCGACCAACTCGGGCGCGGTGTAGTCCTCGAAATTGAGGTGAATGGTGAAACGTGATTGTAGCCCTGGATTCGCGGCGATGAAGGTTTTCATGTCCTCAGGATAACCCGCGACGATCACGATCAGGCGCTCGCGATGGTCTTCCATCCGTTTGACCATGGTGTCGATGGCCTCGCGACCGAAGTCGTTTTCGCCGCCGGAAACGAGGGCATATGCCTCGTCCACGAAGAGCACTCCATCGAGCGCTTGGCGCACCAGATCGTCGGTTTTCTTGGCGGTGTGGCCGACGTATTGGCCGACGAGGCCAAGCCGGTCAGTCTCGACGAGGTGGCCTTTTGTTAGGACGCCGAGGGCGGCGAAAATCCGTGAGACGATGCGGGCGACAGTGGTTTTGCCAGTGCCCGGATTGCCGGAGAAAACCATGTGCAGGGACATCGCGGCGCCTTTGAGATCGTGTTGCTCGCGGGCTTTGTTGATTTCCAGGAAGCGGACGAGGCTTTCAATTTCCTGCTTCACGTTAGCGAGGCCGGCCAGCTTGGTGAGCTCGGCGATGCAGGTTTCCAGATCCTCCTTGGGAACCTCCACGGGTGGCGGCTCGATCAGTTCCTCCTCACCAGATTCCAGCCATGTTAGAATCCGCTCCATCCGCGCCATGTCGCCGCCGAGAAGATGGAAGGCGAGGTTGCCAAGAAATAGGCGTTCGTCGTGGTTAATGATGCCGTCCGCAAGCACCACGCCGGCGGCGATCCTAAATAACTGCTCACCCCATGCCGGGTGGATGCCGCCGAAGCGGAGGGCGGATAGATCGTAGCTGGGCTGGGCGAGCACGCGGGCTTCTAGCAGCCGATCATGCGCGGCGGACCAGTCGATTTTGCGGCCCACTGCGGCGGCGTATTGTTTTTCCGCGTGGTTGGTCTCGCCGTCGATGCGGGCGGTGAGGAAGAGGACGAGCTTGAGTTCGTAGTCGAGTTCCAGCGCCTCACAACCGTGCTCGGCGATGAGGGATTTTTTCACGGTGGAGACCCCTCGGGCGGCGCGGTCTGCTAGATCTTCGGGCATGGCTGGGTCGTTAGAAAATGACTTGGGATGGGATCGTGTCTGGGCCGCGCTCGAACGAGGTTCGGTGGACGTTTTTGGCGCGGAGTGCGGTGACGATTCGCGCCATCACGGCTTCCGCCACTTCGGGGCAGCCGCAAGTGAAGACGTCCACCGCTGCGTAGCCATGTTCCGGCCAAGTGTGGACGGTCACATGGCTTTCCGCGATGACGACGACGCCACTAACACCTTGCGGCGAGAAGTGATGGAAGTGGGACGAAACCAGGGTGGCTCCCCCTTTTTCCGCGCAATCCCGGAAGCAAGATTCCAGACTCGCCACGTCGTTCAACACCGCCGCCGAGCAACCGGTTAGTTCGGCAAGGACGTGCCTGCCTGCGGGTGCTCGAGGCGGTGTGGAACTGGATGTCATGCAGGAGTGGAAGTGCCGAGTTTGGCCTTGAGGGCATCGAGCTTGGCTTGCACGTCTGGGCTTCCTGCACCGGTGGCGAGCGATTTGAACTCGTCTTCTAGGCTCGTGCCGCCGGGGCTGGTGGCCATTTCCTTAGCCGCATCCGCTTCGAAACCTTGGCGCTCGGCCTTGGCTTTCATGCGGGCCATCAGGTCGTCCGGGCTGCGGGTATTAGTCATCCGTGCCTTGGCTTCATAGATGTCCTTCTTGACCTGCGCGGCCTTGCTTTGGGCGATGATGAAATCCTTGTTGCGCCGGTATTCGGCGACTTCGGCTTCCATCGCGATGACTTCCTGTTTGAGCTCGGCCACGGAAGATTGCTGGCTCTGCCAGCTCGGCTCAAGCGACGCCGCGCGGGCTTCATGCTCGCTGGCGCGTTCCAGCGCTTTCACGGCTAGATCTTCGCGGCCGGAGCGCATGGCGGCTTCCGCCTTTTGCTCCCACTGGAATTTCTCGGCCTTTTCCTTCTCTAACTGGGCCTTGGTTTGGCGCTCGGTGGCGATGACCTGTTGGACGGATTGCTTCACCTCGCGGATCTGCTTTTCCTTGTCTGCGATCGCCTGTTCGAGCATCAGCTCGGGTTTCTCGAATTTTTCCACCACCTTGTTGGCGGAGGCTTGGCCGATTTTAAATATGCGTGAGAAAATGCTCATGGTTAAAAATGTTAGGCTTTGATGGACGGGCTGAGGAGTTCGGTGACGCGGTCCACGGCGAGTTCGAGCGCGTCGAAAACGGCGAGCAGCTCTTGGTCGTTGAGGTCGCAAGTTTCGCGGCTTTCCACCAGGACGAGACGGCGGTCCTCGGGGTTGCTAGTGTCGAGTCCGGCGCTGATCGGCAGGATTTCGGTGTTGAGGGCGAGCAGGGCGAGTAGCAAATCTTGGGTGATGATGGCCTCGATGTTTCCGAGATCCACCTCGAAGTAAATTTGCTTTTCATCCACCTTGAGGAACACCGGCAACTCATCTTCGCGCTGGACGCGGAAGACGTCGTTAGAGAGTTCCTCGACGGTGAAGCCGTGGGATTCGAGAAAGCGCGAGAGTTCCTCCTCGCGCTGAAGTTTGATTAGAATTTTGTTCATGCAGATGTGGTCAGTGGTTAGGAGTTAGGTAAAGATTACAGCAGCAAGCTCAGCGGTCCCAGTTGTCTTCCCAGAAGCGGTCACGGTTGGTGGGTTCGATGTAGTTGGCAAAGTTGAAATCCGACGCAGGCGGAAATGCGACGGGCGCGACGATGCGGTCGGACTCGCTGCCGCCGCCGCGGGTGGGGCTGGTGCCTTGAAGTTCGCCCTCCGCGCGGGCTAGCAGTTTGCCGAGCAGTGCGCCGCCTTGTTGGAGGATGTCTTCGGCCACCACTGAGCCGTCGATCCAGCGCTCGCCGTCTTGGTAGCCGAGTTCGTGGACGTCGGTGGCGTTGTTACAGACGCCGAGAATCTCATCCCACACGCTGCCTAACAAGAGATCGAATTGCCAGCCCGCCGCATCCCGGCCGAAGCGATCCTCGCGGATGAAACTCATGAAAACGATTTCCACCGCGTCGATCCCGAGGTGCTCGGCGATGGCGATCCGCAGGTCTTCGAAGCGCTCATCATGCAAGTAGTCGCGCCATTCTTGTGGGTCGAGGACCTCGAAATAGCGGCCAAACGCAAACTCGCCGGCACCCAGATCGACCCCGGAAAAGACGTCGAAGAAATAGACGAAGCGGGCGTAGCGCTCCATGAAACGCTTGATGACATTTCGCCCTTCATCGGTCGGGACGTATTCCTTGGCCTCGCGGATGAGGATCCATTCTTGCACTAACAGCCATTCGAGAATCGGCTCCAGGTCCGCGTCGTCGCGCTCCAGCCAGATTTGAAACACCCGCGGGTGATTGATCATGAACTCGAGCAGAAAGATCCCGGCGAAGCGGAGCTTCTGCTCGTCGGTGGTGGTCCAGAGTTCGTCAACGTAGTCTTCGTCAGGCATGGCGATGTTCAGGAAAATGACGCGTCTAGCAGCAGGGCGACGCCGATGGCGGCAGCCCCTTCGATCAAGGCCACGCCCCAGTTCCGGTCGCGGGCGATCTCGTCGTGGAGGCGGGCGTCCGGCAGGATGACGAGGTCCACCAGCCAGCGGCTGCCTAGCAGAACTAGCAGCGAGATTGGAATCCATACCGCGAGGGCGACTAATGAATCTCCGCGGCGGATCTGGCCGGAAATGAGGATGGCAAGGGCGATGAGCGTCGCCCCGAAGGCGATGCCTGCGCCCTCGTTGTCGCGCTCGATTTCATCATGCACGTCGTAGCCGCAAGTGCGCTGATAGATCGCGCCGAGCAGGATGAAGCCGAGCTGGCCGATCACGAAGTAAACTAGGGTATCGAGGATTTCGATGGCGAAGCCGCCGCCAGTGGTGCCGCTGATCGACGCGGAAATGATGAACGCCGTGCCGATGTAAGTGCCCGCGAGGACTGCACCGGTGCCGACGTTGCGGTCGGTGATGAGTTCCTTGTGGACCTCGAAGCGATTGAGCAGAAACTTGCGGTTGATCCAGGCGGAAGTGAGCAGGAGGGAGAGCGAGATGACCGTCCAGATCGCGACTGCGAGTAAGTCCCGCCAGATGGTGGCGTAGGGATTTCCGCCCGAGATCATCACGCCGCGGATGATCGTTAGAACCCCGAAAAGGTAGCCTGCGGTGGCCACTCCGATCGCCTTGTTGTCATGCTTCGTCAGCTCGTCGCTGAGGTGATAGCGGGTCGTTAGACCTTTGACGGGCTTTGCGAGCAGCACGAGGGCAAGTCCTACGGCGAAGTAGAGGATGGCCGGCGAGGTGAAAATCTCGACCACGGGGGTGGTGTCGAGCCAGACTTGAAGGTGTTCGTTCACGGGGAGGGATGGGTTGAGATTATTTACCGCCACCGAAAGAGCCGCCGCTGCGGGAGGAGCCGGCGCTGCTAGATCGGCCGAAGCCGCCGGAAGAGCTGGGCCTGCTAGAAGTCGGGTTGCTAGGCGGGCGGCTGCTGGTGGTGCTGAAGGAACGTTGCGACTGAGTGGGGCTGGAAATGGCCTTCGCCCTGGCGGCGATCTTTGCGGAATTGGGCGAGCTGGCCGGGTTGGAAATCACCGGCTGTGACGAGCTTCTAACGGTGGAGCCGGCGCTGCGCGATCGCATGGAGTCGGCGTAGCTAGCGGTGCCCTGGCGGTTCCAGCCGCCGCCGTAGGACTGAGGATAGTTGCCGAATCCATAGGGCGAGTTGTAAGGCGAGCGGTTCGAGAACAGCCAGCCCACCAGCAGTGCGTCGGTGAGACCGAAGCTCGAATGGGAGTATTGTCCGGGGCCGTAGAGCGAGGGATTTCCCGTGGTCTGCACGGTGGCGCTGCCCGCCTCACGCTTGAAGTCGATGGTGGCGATCTCCTGAGTTTTTCCCTCAGCAATCTCGGTGGTTAAAGAGAACCCACGCCGCTCGCCGCTGCCGTATTCGGTGACTTTGATGTAGTCCACCTTGTTGTCGTCGTTGAGGTCTATGTTGTTCACGGCCTCTGCCTGGCTATTGAGAAGGCGCTCGAAATCTGCGGCGTCCTTGGCCTTTTTCGCCAGCTCGGTGGTGGCATTTAGATCGAGACCCTTCGCGTATTCCTTGAGGATGACGTCCGTGGTTGGCGGCGGCTGAATGGCTTGTGAGGCGCTCTTGCGGCCACATTGGGACAGCATCGAGAAGGCGATGATGAGGGCGAAAATGCCGACGCCGATTTTGGTGAGGAAGTTCATGGGATTTCTTCGATGTTCCAGCCTTGGAGGTGGTAGTGATAGACGCGGGGTTCGGTGAGGGAAGTAAAATCCCGGTGAATGGAATCTAGCTGGCCGATTCCAAATACGAGTGACGCTGCGACGAGTTCCGGGGTGAGATAGCGGGTGGGTATTGCCAGTTTCCCGAGGCTGGCCAGCGAGGCGCGGGTCTCGCTGGCGGACTTGCCACGGGTGGCGATCCACCAGCCCCATTCGCCGAACGACGGGACGTTGTCGTGATAGGGGACGACGTCGAAGCCCGCCGCCACGAGGGTGCGGCCGATGCACAGAAACGCCTCGCGCGCTTGGATGCTTGAGCCGGCTTGCTGGACGATCACCGCGCCGGGATTGAGCATGTTTTCTAAATGGTCGTAAAAGGGGCGACCGTAGAGTTTCGCTAGATCGGGCGAGTTCGGGTCCGGGAAATCCATGATCACCACGTCGTAGCGAGCGGTTACGGATTTCACGAACTCAGCGGCGTCGAGGTTGATGACGTGGAGCGTCGCAGTTTCATAGAGCTGAGTTGGAAATGGCTCGTATTGACTCGCCTGCGCATTTCGGAACGGCTCCCCTTTACTGATGCCGGCGGCTGCCCGCCGGGTGACTCGTGGGTCCGCCATGCTGCCGCCATTCATCCTGACCAAGTTGGGATCGGAGGCAGCTAGATCGGTCATCATTGGGTCCAGATCCACGACCGTGACCGAGCGGACTTGCGGGTATTTCAAAACCTCGCGCAGTGCCAATCCGTCGCCGCCGCCGAGGATTAGGATTTTTTCCCGCCGCGGCGCGAGATGCATCGCAGGGTGGACCAGATTTTCGTGGTAGATCTGCTCGTCGGCCTCATTGAACTGCAAGTGACCGTTGATGTAGCAACGGACATTTCCGCTGCGATTCTGGGTGAGGATGATGTGCTGAAACGGCGAGGTCAGCGAGGTGACGATAGGATCGCGGTAGAGGAATTGCTCGGCTTTGAGCGTGAGATCGCGGCCGATGATCAGCCCCAGTGTGACCAGCACCGCTCCGCCGAGAATCTCGAGTGCGCGGGTCCGCGGGCGGGCCAGACGACTGCGGTAGAGGAAATAGCAAATGACGGCGGAGGCGATGGTCGCCAAGCTCACGACGAAGCTGATCCGGTCGATGCTCAAATAGCGCACCAGCAGGAAGGTCCATAACAGCGCACCGGCCAAGGCGCCGACGTAGTCCATCTTAAGCACCTGCGCGAGATTGATGCGCATCTCCGACTCGGTTGCCTCGTTGATCCGCATCATCAGCGGGATTTCATAGCCGATCAAAATCCCCACCGCGAAGGCCAGCCCATACTGGATAATGATGTAAAGCTGCGGCAGCAGCGCGAAGCCATGGATCAGAATCAGCGGCCCGAAGCCACCGAGCACCGCCAGCATGACCTGTGTGGTGATCAGTCGGTCCGTCAGCCGATTCACCGGCGTGTGCTTCTGGAAATCCGCGCCCATGCCCATCGCGAAAAGCATCGTCGCGATCATCGTCGCCCATTGCTGGACCGAGTTTCCCAACAAGTCAGAGGCGATTTTACTCAACGTGTATTCGTAAGCCAGCCCGCAACCGCCGAGCAGAAACATCAGCAATCCCAGCGCCCAGCGGTTACTGGCAGGCGGCGGCGTGGCTTCCTTTTGGCGCGTCATTGGCGCAGGCTATTCACCATTCCGGGGATTTGAATCACAATCTCACCCCGGAAATTCCATCGCAGAAATCCTCGGGAAAATAAGCCATTTTTGCCTTGCCAAGGTGGGGCCGATCCCTAGTTTGCCCGTCCCATGCCAAGAGTCGGAGGAAAAGCAAAAACACGGAAAGCCGTTGCCAAGCGTTTCAAAGTCACTGGGACAGGGAAGATCCTACGTCGGAAACAAGGGGCTCGCCACTTGTTGCAAGGCAAGAACAGCAAGCGCAAGCGTCGTCTTGGGCAACCTGCTCTGGTCTCCGCCGCTGACCTGAGAAACGTCAGAGAGAATCTTCCTTTTTCCCGGTAAACTGGAAATCGCAGCAACGAATAATAGTCCCGTCCGCTAATCGGACGGCCTTTACCCAGCCTGATCCCGCGAGGGAGACACGAACAGTCGAGACTGGGGAAGGAAATGAAACTAACGGTCTGTTCAAACTGAAATAATACCAAATGCCACGTGCCACCAACTCACCAGCCAGTCGCAAGCGTCGCAAGCGCACGCTGCTTCGGGCCAAGGGTTTCCGCGGTTTCCGCTCGAAACTCTTCCGTTACGCCAAGGACGCTGTCCGCAAGGCGATGACGTATGAATATCGCGACCGGAAGCGGCGTAAAGGCCAGTTCCGCCGCCTGTGGACCCAGCGTATCAACGCTGCCTGCCGCAACGAGGACATGACCTACTCGCGCTTCATCGAAGGCCTGAAAGCCGCCGGTATCGAAGCTGACCGCAAGATCCTCTCGGACCTCGCTGTCACCGATGCCGCAGCCTTCTCCGCCATCGTTGCCCAGTCGAAGAAAGCTCTCGCAGCGAAGCACGCTGCGGTTGCCGCCTGATCCACGGAACTCGAAACATCAACACGCCGTCCGGCTTCATTGCCGGGCGGCGTTTTTTTGTGGAAAAAGTTAGAACCGCACGCTCATGCCGACGAACGGATGATAGCGTTCCGCATCCGGTGAAACGCCGAAGTTGCAACCGCAGTCCACTTCCAGGTTTTTGGTCAACGTCCACGCGAACCCGGCATCGATCAGACCGATCCATGAGCCACCGCTGCCGGGCGTGATCGAGTTGATAGACTCGACGTAAACGGAGGTGCATTCGGTCAACTGCCGCCCCAAGGTTGCGCCACCAAACCAGTTGAATCGACAGCGCCGGGTTTCATCGTGGACCGCATTCGCCTGGACGTTGAGGGTCACATTCCAACCGCTGCCGAGATCGGCGTAAAACGGTAGGCTCACGCCGCCTTCCACCCCGTCGTGGACGCCCGCGTCGCCGGTCGCGGTCGGCAGTTGGATGCTGGGGATGATGCCGAACGAAGTCGGCCCGTCGCCATTCCCCCAGAAATTATATTTAAGCCGGAATTCCAGATCCCCCCAACTGCGGGTGTCCGTGTGATCACCGGTTAGACGGTCCTTGGTTTCCGAAACGGAGAATGACTCGTAGGAAACTTGGATCTCCGCTTTTGGCGTCATCCCGTAGCGGACGACCGGCGGGATGAAATTCCAACTCCGGGTCGTGGCGTGGACCTGGTGCTGCCAACCGTAGTTGGCGAAATCAAATTCCAACTCCAGATGCCCGGCGTCCAACGTGTCGGGGTTGTCAGTTAGGCTCGGCCGGTCGGGATTGAGGTCCCGCAGTTCCGGCGCTTTATCTGTCGCTGCAGAGGAATCGCCTTGGGCGTGGAGGAGCGCAACGCCCGAGGTGGATGCGAGGAGAACAGCACGGTAACACATAGTGGATGGCGGCGTGGGAAATGACGGCAATCTTTCGTTAGTGAATCTTCTACGGGCGACGGCTTCCCTTGGATAGCTCAATCCACGCGAGTTCAGACTTCTCAAACCGGCTTCATCTTCACAACCTCCGCCATGCCCGAAGCCGCCGCCCCCACTCTGGTTATTTTGTTAGCCGCCTGCGCCGGGCTGCTCGTTCTGGTGCTGCTGTTAGTGCTGCGGATTTCCTCGCGGCTGTCGCGGATGGAGACACAAGCCGGCCTTTCATCATCCCGCGCGGAACCCGCCGGGCAAGCCCCGTCCAAAGCGGAAACCTCGCCCGGTGGTGCCTTTGAGGCGTTCCTCGCCGAAGACCCGTCCCGCCGCGACTTGCCGAAGGGCGAACAATTCAGCGCCTACCGCCAGTGGCGTCATGAAAAAGGCATGAACTGGTCCACCCAGCCCGATGGGCTGGGCTGAGGAATCACGGGCCGTTGGCCCGGCATATTTTCAGCACCAACGGTGCGTCATCCCTCAGCCTAGGCCAACGGCCTGGGTCTGACGGGGTAAAGGATTGGCGGCCTGAAAGGTCGCGATTTGTGTGGAACGAAAAAGGGCAACCCGCCACAGCGAGTTGCCCTATTTGTGTTTCCAGGGGGGCGGGGGATGTATAGGCCTCACTTCACGTGTCGACGGAGCTTGAATTCATCCAGCGAGATCGAACCGCTGGCATCCTTGTCGAGGTGATTGAAAATCTGGGTGACGCGTGCCGGATCCTTGCCTGCCAGGATCGGGATGGCCGCGAACTCTGCGGGGGAAATCAGATCGTCGTCACCGGCGATTTCCTTGAACTTCGCGACCCGCTTCGCCTCGATCCGCGCCCGGATGTCGGCCCGGATTGCGGCGATTTCCACGCGGGAAAGCTTGCCGTCCTTGTCGGTATCCCACTTGGCGATGAACTTCTCGCGCTTCACCTTGAGGGCGGCTTTCGCGGCTTGGC
>JAYTEI010000210.1:0-3371 GCA_043735445.1 Akkermansiaceae bacterium
ATCCCCTCCGTCTCCGTCACCTACGCGGGTGACGGCCACTCCACGCGGCCCAACGAACTGGGCATGCGCCCGATGCAGGAGCGCGCCTATCAGAAGCGCGGCGAGCAGTATTTGCTGATCAAGTCGCCTCCCGCTTCCGGCAAGAGCCGGGCGCTGATGTTCATCGCGCTGGATAAGCTGGAGAATCAGGGACTTAAGCAGGCGCTCATCGTGGTGCCGGAAAAATCCATCGGTTCCAGCTTCGCGGATGAACCACTCAGCCAGTTCGGCTTTTGGGCGGATTGGAAAGTCGAGCCGCGCTGGAACTTGTGCAACGCTCCGGGCACCGATGGCGGCAAGGTGGATGCCGTGAAGGCATTCCTGGAAAGCGGCGACCGGACGCTGGTCTGCACGCACGCCACCTTCCGTTTTGCCGTGGACAGGTTTGGCATCGCGGCTTTCGACGGACGCCTGATCGCGGTGGATGAGTTCCACCACGTTTCCGCCAGCCCGGACAACAGGCTGGGTGAGCAAGTCCGGCAGTTCATGACTCACGACAAGTGTCACCTCGTCGCCATGACCGGTTCCTACTTCCGTGGGGATGCGGAAGCGGTGCTGCATCCCGAGGACGAGGCCCGCTTCGACACCGTTACCTATACCTACTACGAGCAGCTCAGCGGCTATCAGCATCTCAAGCAACTGGACATTGGTTACTATTTTTACTCGGGAAGTTACTCGGACGAGATCCTCAACGTGCTGAACCCCGAAGAGAAAACGATTCTCCACATCCCGAACGTCAATTCACGGGAAAGCACGAAGGATAAGATCAAGGAAGTGGAGCACATCATCGGAGAACTCGGTGAATGGCTGGGAACGGACCCCGCCACCGGATTCCATCTGGTGAAAACTCCTGAAGGCAGGACGCTGAGGATCGCCGATCTGGTGGACGACGATCCTGCCAAGCGCGACCGGGTTTCCGCGGCGTTGAAAGACCCGGCGCAGAAGAACAACCGCGATCATGTGGACATCATCATCGCCCTCGGCATGGCGAAGGAGGGCTTCGATTGGATCTGGTGCGAGCACGCCCTGACGGTCGGCTATCGCTCCAGCCTGACGGAGATTATCCAAATCATCGGCCGTGCCACCCGCGATGCTCCGGGAAAAACCAAAGCGCGCTTCACCAACTTGATCGCGGAACCGGACGCGTCAGAGAGCGCCGTCACCGAGGCGGTGAACGACACGCTCAAGGCCATTGCCGCGAGCCTGCTCATGGAACAGGTGCTCGCTCCGAGATTTGATTTCAGACCGAAGCGGCCTGAGAACCAAGCGCAGGAGGGTTTCGATTATGGCGAGGGAGGCTACGATTCGGAGAAGTGCAATGTCGGAGTGAATCCGGCTACTGGAGCGATCCAGATCGAGATTAAGGGACTCGCCGAACCGAAGAGCCCGGAAGCGGAGCGCATTTGTCGGGAGGATCTTAATGAGGTGATCACGGCATTCGTCCAGGACAAGAGAACCTTGGAACGGGGCTTGTTTGATGAGGAGCTGGTCCCCGAGGAGCTGACGCAGGTCCGGATGGGCAAGATCGTCCGGGACAAGTTTCCGCATCTGGATGATGAGGATCAGGAAGCGGTCCGGCAGCATGCCGTGGCGGCGCTCAACATCATCCAGCAGGCCAAGAAGGAAATCACCGAGCCCGGCAACGATGGCGAGCCGAGCCGTAATACTGCCCTCATCGACGGCGTGAGGAGATTCGCCCTTTCCGTCACCGAGTTGGACATTGATCTGATCGACCGCATCAATCCCTTCAGCGAGGCCTACGCGATCCTCGCCAAGTCGATGACCGAGGAGCGGCTGAAACAGGTGGCGGAAATCATTGCCAGCAAGCGCCTGAACCTGACGCTCGATGAAGCCCGCGATCTCGCCAAGCGGGCGCTGCGATTCAAAGGGGAAAAAGACAGGCTGCCTGCGTTGACCGCCGTCGATCCATGGGAAAAACGCATGGCGGAAGGCATCGCTTTCCTGCAACGTAAAGCCAAGGAGGATAGGAATGGCTGAACGCGTCACCGACGAGGACTTGGATTTGTTGGAGGAACTGGGAGTGGAAACCACTGCCGTTTCCTCCGGTGGACGCACGCCGCGCGAGCAGCGGATCATCGCCGGGTTTGAAGAGATCGTGCGGTTTTACGACGAGCATTGTCGCGCTCCGGTCAACGATACCGATGCGGACATTTTCGAAAGGATCTATGCCGTCCGCTTGGACCAGATCCGGCTTTCATTGGAATGCCTGGCACTGGTGAGGGACATGGACCCGCATGGTCTGCTCAAGACGCCGCAGGTATCCTCCGTGGTCCGCGAAGAGGCGGCAAATTACGATGCGGAACTCTTGGCGGAATTGGGAGTGGATGAAGACCCTCTGGCAAGTGACATCACCCAGCTAAAGCACGTGCGGTCTCGCGACGAGATCCGGGCAGCGGAGGAGATCGCCCAGCGCACGCCATGTCCCGATTTCGAGTTCTTCGCGCCTATTTTCAAAAAGGTTCAGTCGGACCTCGAATCCGGTGGACGGACGACCGTCAAGTTTCAGGAGAATGCCGAGGTCACCGAGGGAGAGTTGTTCATCCTGCACGGCCAGAAGGTCTATGTGGCCAAGGTTGGCGAAAAGGAAACCAACTACTATGGCCGCCCGGACTGCCGACTCCGGCTTATTTACGACAACGGCACAGAAGGGGACCTTTTGTTTCGCTCGTTTCAACGGGCGCTTTACAAAGACAAAACCAGTCGCCGGATCACGACGCCGGATCATGGCCCCTTATTCTCGCAAGACGAAGACGAGGGTGATTCACACAGCGGATTCATTTACGTTCTTCGCAGCCGCTCGGATCATCCGTTCATTTCCGCGAACCGTGAAGTGATCCACAAGATCGGCGTTACCGGCGGGGAAGTGAAGAGGAGGATCGCCAACGCCAAAAAAGATCCGACCTTTCTTTTGGCAGAAGTGGAGATCATGGAGACCTACAAGCTGGCCAATATTGATCGCAGCCGCTTGGAGCGACTGCTTCACCGGTTTCTAGCACCCGCGCGTCTGGATCTGGAATTGAAGGATCGTTTTGATTTTGGCGTTGAACCGCAGGAGTGGTTTCTCGCGCCTCTACCAGTGATCCGTGAAGTCATCCAACGGCTGATGGATGGCACTATCGAGAATTGCCGATACGATCCCGGCGCTGCGCAGATCGTGGTCAATGATCCGCATTTCCCAGTGAGGCAGTAGCGCGTCCTGTTTTGATCTAACTCCCACCATGCCCGCCGAAATCGAACGCAAATTCCTCGTCGCCGATGATTCGTGGCGGGACGGAACGCCGGGCGTTAGAATCGCCCAAGGCTACCTTTCG
>JAYTEI010000211.1:0-7430 GCA_043735445.1 Akkermansiaceae bacterium
GTCCGCTGTTTAAGCAACATGCCGCTTTCCCTGATGATGGTGAATCGCCACTCGATGAGCGACAACGTCCGCAACGAGGTTTCCCCCAAGTCGCACGAATGGGGCTACAAGCTCGGCTCGATCTATATCCGCAAAGTTCATTTCCGCGATGTAGGAATGATCACTCAGATCGAGAGCAAAGTGGTCAACCGCCTACGCCAAGTGACCTCCGCGATCAAGCAGGACGGTGCGAACCAAGTTAGCATTATCACCAGCACCGCCGAGCGCCAGGCCGCCGTCGAGTTCGCGAAAGCCGCAGCGATCCGCCCGCAAATCGTCGGCGAGGCACTCCAACAGATTTCCGAAGACCACGAGGTGGCGGAGGCGATGTTCGAGATCCTGGAGACGCAAAAAGTCATCGGCAGCGGCGCACGGCTAACAGTCTTACCGCGCGGCGGGGAGTTGTTAGCACAGTTGCTCGTGGGGCATTCGGAGAGCGGACACAAGACTCCGCCGCCGTTAGGGTGACTTCAGAAGTTCACATCCTTCCCTGGTGACTATTCGGGTAACTAGGACGAGTCTTGCAAAGCGGCAATAAGGGGAACCGCATAAGGGGAACCGCACCGAGGCCAAACGACTCCTTAACAGCCGGAGCAAGCGGATTTCCAGCAGCGGCTGCTAGGACTTCTCGACAAGAAGACACGGAAGAAGAGTCCGCTGAGTTTCTTGAGTGCCTCGCGATCGCTGTCGATCATGAAGTCATCGGCTTGTGAAACGATCGACACAGAGTTGGAGGATGCGGGCGCATTTTTCGTCGAGCTTCGCCATCCGCAGGAGTGCCTCGGGGGCGAGCTTGCCGGTGATCGCGGGCTGGTGGCGAGGGCGTAGAGGTAGGCAGCTTCCGCGCCGAGGGCTAGCGGCCAGAATCCCGGATGGCCGAAGCCGAGGATCGCCAGCCCGGCCAGCGTGATTGCATTGACCGGAAGCCGCCCGATCCCGGGGATGTCGGGCGCTGCGAGGAACGCGGCTTTGAGGTGACGGAACAAGCGGGGAAATGGCGGTTAGTTTCCGGCGCGGCCGCGCTGCCAGCTTGCTAGCAGATTGTTAATGACCTCGGCACGAGGGGTGTCGCTGATTGCGCCGACATCGATTTTTAGGTCGAACCGCTCGTAGAGGACGAAGGGACTTTCGGGAAATTTGATCGGCACGGCGGTGTTGCCGGGGCGAAACCCGTGCTTGAGAGACTCGCGCTGGACTGGCTCGCTTAATAGAAAGTCGAGAAACTCGGCGGCAGCGCGGCGTTGGTCGGGAGGGCTAACAGCGGTATCGAGCACGTAGTAAGGATTGTCGTTCCAGGCATTTTATTTCGAATAGGCGACGCGCAACTCGCCCCAGCGACCCTCGGCGCTTTTGAGATAATCGATCACGACGCTCTCGTAAACGAACAGCGCGTCGAAGCTGGACGGGCCGCGCAAGACCATGTCGCGCATCATGTTGCCGGTGGAATTCGACATGCCGGTGGTGGCCGACTCCACGCCATTCATCCAGGATTGGAAGTCGGGGTTGAGGATGTCTTTGAGCGTTAGATTGCGCGACTTCTTGTGGAAATCGCAGGCCATCAGCCGGAACGAGTCGGAGTCGCCTAGCAGGTCGATCAACTGCGACGCACCGAAGCGGGCGTTCTCGATGCGGCGGTTTTCATTCATGCTGCCGGAAACGTCCATCACCAGCGTGACGTTAGAGCGCTTCTTGTTGTCCTTCCAGAGCCGCATGATCGCGTCCATGGTCTCGACGGTGGGCACTTCCAAGGTGGTCTGCGGCTCGCGCGGATTGACGCCGTGCGCGGCATCGAAAGGAGCAGTTAGAGCGGTCTCTGCGGCGGCGGGCCGGAAGCCAAGCGCCATCGCCTGCTTCTGTTGGTCCAGGGCTAGCAGAAACGCGAAAGCTGATTCAGTCGCCCAGAAACACAAACTCGTCGGTCATTCGGTTGAGCGAGCGGCGGGCGGTGGGCAGGGCTTCGGCCAAAGTTCCGAACAAACGCCGCGAGGCATTTCCCGGACCCGAGCGATTCTCCGCAGCGCTGCGGAACGACTGCTGGGCGAAGGATTCGTAGAACTCCAGATCCGGCGCGCCACGTGTTTCGCTGCGGCGCTTGAGGAAGGTCGGATAGAGGCCGGTGAGCATGAGAAATTGATTTCCCGCCGCCACTTGCAAGTGGAATTTCATGCGCCCGTGGGCACTGGAAATGATCGCAATGAAGTCGGCAGCGTGAGTGAAGCCCCGGACGATGTCTTGCAGAGGATCATCGGGCGACGGAGAGATCCGCCTGGTCATCAGCCCGGCCACGTAGTTCGCGAGATCTGGATCGCAGAGGTCGGCCTGGAGGAAGGCGTGGCGGACCAGCACGTAAAAGTAAAAACGCGGCGAAACTTGGACTGCCGAGGGGGAGTCGAGGAGGCCGCGGAAGACTTCCTTTAAGTCGAGCATCTCGCGCCGCGCATCCGGGTCGCCCCAGAGTTTTTCCAAATGCAACCGCTGCTCGCCCGGTGCCAGCACGGCAGCGAGAAAATCCAGATCCGCCCCGGTGAAGCGGTTCCGACTCGACGGTGTTCCTTGTCTAAGCACTTGACGGTGTTTAACAAGATGCGTGCCAAATTGGCTAGGAAATTACTAAAGTTTTCCGCACTACTTCCTGAAATCCCTTGTGGCTACAACGATTGGGGGCCATTTGGCACGGGGCAGTTTGGTCTTGCATCCTCATTTCTAGGACTTTAAGCGGAGCGCGCCCCAAAGGGGACTTAACACGATGAACATGACCCGGAACCTAAAATCCGTGGCCCTGGCAATCGCCGGCGTCATCCTTATTCCCAGTTGCGCGACAACTGGGAATGCTAACACCAAACATCAAACCAATCCGACCGACCCTCAATTCGCGGTGAAATCCGTCCAGCACGGTAAAGCCTCGTGGTACTCGATCGGGACGAACTACGGCACCCGCACGGCAAGCGGTCAACGGCTGTCTAACGGAGCTGCCACCGCCGCCCACAAAACCCTGCCAATGGGAACCCAAGTGCGGGTGATCAATGAGTCGAACGGCAAGTCCGAGGTGGTCACCATCAACGACCGCGGCCCCTATGTAAAAGGCCGCATCATCGACCTCACCATCGGTGCCGCCGAGCGACTTGGCTTCGTCCAGCGCGGAGTCGCGGTGGTGCGAGTCGAAGTGCTTGGAAAAATCAACACCGACGGCTAATCCGTCCGCTGAATCCGCCCCGCTCGCCGCTGACCGGTGGGCGGGGTTTTTTATGGAGGGCAGACGCTCATTTTCACCAGCCGCCGCTCGGGCGTCGGCAAGCACCCGGCTCGAGGTGAGCATTAACGGATGCAAGATGACGGAAAATCCCAGGTTCTCTGCGCGATCCCAAACCGAACTGGCCGGCGGCAAGATGATGAGGTCTAGCGGCGTGCGATACGAGGTGACTGGGATTTTTCCCAAGCGATCTTCGGTCCGCTGGAGATCTGCTAGGAACTGGCTGCCGGGTCGCATTTCCTTGGCACCCAATGTCGGATAGAGCCAGGCCGCGTGGGTGCCGTGGTGAGGCGAGGAGATGGTGATGAAATTTTCGCAACGCACCGCGCCGCCGAGGTTTTGCAAATACTGGCGGCTCACCAGCCCACCCATGCTGAAGGCGACGATGCTGAGCGGAGCGGTTAGCCCGAATTTCGCGTCGATGTCTTGCTTGAGATGGACTGCCAGATTGCCCAGTCCGCCGCGGGCATCGGCGTGGCGCAAGCGCGGCACATACACCTCGAAGCCGCGCTTCTCCAAGCGCGTCCGCAGCATTTTAAAAGTCGAGCCGGTTTCTAAAAAACCATGCACCAGCACCACTCGTTGGTTGCGCGGCGGAGTGACGGGCAGGCTCGCGGAGCACGACGGCCCGGCCAGCACCAATGCGGCGAACCCGCGCCAGATTTTTGATTTTATAAAAGGACATCTAACCGGGCGGCCATTGCATCTGCCGCCCGCCTAACAAATGGACGTGCAAATGCGGCACCGCCTCGCCGCCATAGGGACCATTATTGATCACCAGCCGGTAGCCGTTGTCCGCGATGCCCTCGCTCCGAGCGACCTTGGCGGCGGTGACTAACAAATGACCGAGCAAGCCCTCATCATCCTCGGTCGCCAGCCCCACTCGCGGCACCGCCTTGCGGGGAATGACTAGAATATGCACCGGAGCCTGCGGTGAAATATCGCGAAACGCCACGCAGCGGTCATCCTCATGCACGATCGTCGCAGGGATTTCACGGTCACAAATTTTTTCGAAAAGCGTCTTGCCGGTCATGCGGCGGGACGATGGCAGGGCGCTGTGACCTTGCAAGTGGGATGTGGCGGCGAGGGTGCAACTGAAAGTGGAAGGCAGCGGCATGGCAGCGGTACGCAGGACTGAAATTTTTGTCCGCCCAGATGATGGCGCGAGAAGGCGAAGAATCTCTTGCCCACGGCTTCACCGCAAGCGGCAGACGGACAGAAATGTCACCTCAGCCTCAGCCGCGCAGGGGAGAAAAACGTGCTCGCCGGCTCAGTTTCAAACTTCAGTTATTTAGCTAAATAATGAATTAATAGGGTCGGGTTTTGGGAAGTTGGGTTTGGGGAGGCTCGAACTGGCAGGGTGTCGGAGGACCGGGATTTTGGCATCGTCCAACAGCGATTCGGCGATTGGAAAAGTCCGTATCCAGTGCCAGTCTGCGCCATGGAACTCGCCGAAGTCACCTGCCCGACCTGTTTTGAAGTCTTCGAAGTCGCCGTCCCGCATCCGGATGAAATGCCAGCGGAAGTGGACTACGATTGTGAAATTTGTTGTCGCCCGATGATCATCGTTTTCACCGAGAACGAGGTCTATGCGAAGGGCTGGGGTGAGTGAAAGGAGCCGGGACGCGCTCGTCCCCACGCATGGGCTTAAGCCTGACGGATTTTCTCACGTCGGAATTGGGTCCTGTAGGTCTTGCGCTTCTCCAAATCGTAATTTTGGAGATCCGGGTGAGACATCCGCACCAGCCTCTTCCAAAGTTGTTTCGACCCCACCGTCTCCTCCGCATTGAGTTCCCGTTTCCCCTCCAGCGCCGACGCGGTGCCATCGTATTCACGATCCTTCTCCGCCGCCTCGCGCTGGTGGTCTCCCGCCGTCACTCCCGCAGATTCCTCGCCTTCCGTCAGCGGGCTGTCGATGAAGACTTCTCGCAAAAGGTTCTATCGAAACGTCTTGTGCTCGATTGCCGAGTCCGACCCTATCGAGGTGTCAGGGAAAGCCAAATGGGATCTCGATTTTGTCAAGATTTGCACCCTGTCCCCCATTTCCAATACTGACCCCCATTTCACAATAAACGGAAATACGGATGGGAATGGGTGGAGCTGGTTTAAAACTGGTGTGTATTTCGGTCCAACGAGTAACGCTATGTTAAACTGGCAAGCTAACCCATGATTACAGAAGGCCGATTACAGAAGGCCGATTACAGAAGACCTGTCCCGCAGTCGTGTCCCGCAGTCGTGCCGGTTCTCGCGCTTGAAACTTCGACACATGCACAGGTTCTGCGACTCCGCCGTGTCCGCCCTCACCTAGCCTTGGCGCTGAGGACGATGTGGCCTTCCCTTTGTCAGTACAAGGTCGGCACACGGGAACTTTGATTTCGGAGCTCGGGTGGCTGGCCTGCGTCTCCACTCCCCCATGCTACACCCGGAGCATTACTGCTCCCAGCGTAGGGTTCGTGGCCAAAGCGACTGGCTAGGTTTTCTTTGTAAGACTCTTTCATTCTCTGTTTCAAGCCGGTTTATCCCGGCGCTTTCACTGGTACCTATTCATCAACAAATGTTGAAATGCGAAACTTGACCCATTTATACGGATCCCGGGGTGGATGCCCGCGAACGTCGGGAAACTTTACGCTTTCCAAAAAAAAATACGTTTTTCAGAGCAGCCATGCCTCATTTTCTCGAGGGGGTTAGGATTTTTCCGAAAAGTCAAAATCAGAAGACGTTATAGGCAAATGGATTACGGATCGCCAAAAAGAGCAACGACTCCGAATGGCACTAATAATGCTCGAAAGAATTAAATGGATCCGCAATCGGGACGCGTTTTGTGCCTCTGACGCCCCCCCCGAAAGATCTACCCATCCAACCCAACCAAAATGACTACGCTCAACCAACAACCCACGATTCGCCGCGGCGTTCTTCCCGCAGGTCTCCTCAGCATCCTTTCCCTTTTCACGCCTGCCAATGCCGCGACGACTGTGTATAACGCGGCCGGGGCGAACGCCGCCGCCATCCAAGGCACGGTGGATTCGTTTCGTGCCGGCTTGGGGACGCTCAATCCAAATGTCGCGAGTTCCTTTGGCAGCGGACGACGGGAGATCAATTGGGACGGCGTCCCAGATGCACTCGCCGCGCCGAACAACCTGCCTGGCAATTTCTTCAATGTGAACTCTCCACGTGGCGTAGTTTTCAGCACTCCGGGCACCGGTTTCCAAGTGAGTGCCAATGCGGGCATCACGCCCGTGAAGTTCGGAAATATTGACCCGAATTATCCCGATATCTTCGCGACGTTCAGCGCGCAACGGCTATTCACGTCGCTAGGCAGCACGATTACCGATGTGACATTCTTCGTTCCTGGTTCGACAGTGGCCGCCGTGACGCGTGGCTTCGGTGCCGTCTTCTCGGATGTGGATCTGGCCAACCTTTCGTCCGTCGAGTATTTCGATTCCTCAAATGTGTCGCTGGGGAATCACTTTGTTCAGAACGTGCCTGGCAATCAGACCCTCTCCTTTCTCGGCGTGACGTTCGACGCTCCGGTTATTTCCCGCGTGCGCATCACGAGCGGCAATCAGATTCTGGCGTTCGGCAACGCTGCGACGGACATCGTCGTGATGGATGATTTCATCTACGGCGAGCCAGTCCAGGCACGGGCTTCCGTTCCGGACAGCGGCGCGACACTGACACTATTGGGGATAGCACTCGGCGGACTCGGGCTGGCGGCGCGGAAGTCGGGTCAGTCGTCGAAGGGGTCAGTCCGACGGGGGCCCGGAAATCGAGCACAAGCACAAGCATCTCCGGTCCCAAATAACAGACATTGAGCGATGAGCTTTGATCGGCAAATCGACCGATGAGACGGGCCGGACGCGGCTGATGAATGGGGTCAGAGTAATCCAATGAATGGGGTCAGAGTAATCCAATCCACATCCTTTCTCACCAATGCACCGCCTCCAGCACCGCAGCCGGGTTGGATCCGGCAACGCGGAGCGAGGGGTGGGCGGTGCCAACGGTGAACGGGGTCCTGAATGGCACTAACTTAAGCAGAAAACATGCATTTCAACGAGTCCTTAACAATTTCACCCGCTTTCCTTACAAGACACAATCCACCATCTCCTCAATCATGCCATTCATTGAATCCGACTCGAAAATT
>JAYTEI010000212.1:0-3368 GCA_043735445.1 Akkermansiaceae bacterium
GGGGCGCGGATTGAAACTAGCAGCATGCGCCGTAAGGCCATGCTGCGAGGGTCGCCCCCCGCAAGGGGGGCGCGGATTGAAACTGCCCGGCATCTAGGCGCGGCGAAGTGCTGGCGGTCGCCCCCCGCAAGGGGGGCGCGGATTGAAACTTCGCGCTGGGAAAACGGCTCCGGGCCGGGTGGGTCGCCCCCCGCAAGGGGGGCGCGGATTGAAACATTACACCCTCCCTCCTGCCTCGGGCTTTGGGGTCGCCCCCCGCAAGGGGGGCGCGGATTGAAACGCATTGGCATCGGCCAGTGAGACCGCGGACTGAGTCGCCCCCCGCAAGGGGGGCGCGGATTGAAACCAGCGTCAGCGCGCTCATCTACTCTTCGATGTAGTCGCCCCCCGCAAGGGGGGCGCGGATTGAAACTCGGCAGGGCACGCTCGCACCAAGTGGGTGCTGGTCGCCCCCCGCAAGGGGGGCGCGGATTGAAACATCATAAATCCGGTTTTCCCCATTGTGCGACGACAATTATAATGCCCCCCTCGGCGACAATTAAAATTACCCACGCCAGGCAGGGGAGAAGAAAGCTCCGATCTATGCATTCCAGCTCGCCAACGGGAGTCCTTGCACGCGGGAAAACTCATTGGTATTTCCCGTGACCAAGGTGAGTTGGTGCTCAAGGGCATGACCAGCGATGAGGGTGTCGAGCGGGCCGATGGGTTGTCCGCTCTTTGCCAAATCCTGACGGATTTGCGCGGAATGTCCTGCGGAAGCTTGCGTGAATGGAAGGATGGTCAGCGGTGCGATGAACTCCGCGACGACTGCGAGGTGGCGCTGAACCGCGCCGGAGTGCAGAGCTCCGTATAGCAGTTCGTGGTAACTGATAGCGGAAAGGAACACTGTCCCCGGACCGTGCTTCGCGAAATTGGCAACCACCTCCGGCTTGCCTTTCATGAAGTGAATGCTGGTGTCCGTATCGAGCAGGAACATCAGAACTTCACCTCCCGGTGCTCGCCTTGGGGAGGACGCGCGAAGCTGTCGTCGAGTTTACCGGCGGCAAACGATTCGAGATAACCATCCGGCCAGGAATTTTCGTCGGGCAACGGACGGAGAACCAAGGTTGCCCCTTTTCGCTCGATCTCGACGCGTTTGGCATCGATCCTGAATTCCTTGGGAATCCGAACCGCTTGCGAGCCACCTGAGATAAACACGGTCGTTTTCATTGTTGGATAGACGTATATCCATGAATTGATTTCGCAAGTTGGAAATTTAGCTCACGCCCCCAGCTTCGGGTCGTAGTCCTTTGGCGCGCGGATGATTTTCTCGATGCCGTGCTTGGTGACGAGGTTGCCGGCGCTGGAGCGGCCTTTGATGCCGAACTCCGCGAAGTGCAGCGGGCGGATTAGGTTTCTCATGCGGAGACCGGACTTGAGATAGACCAACAACATCTGCGCGGCGCTTTCCTCGTTGGTCTTGTGGAAGGCGAAGTAGAGGACGCGGCTGTTGGGCGTGCCCTTGGTGAGTTCGTATTCCTTGTCGCGAGTGATGCCGCCGACGGTGAAGCGCTTGGCGAGGATGGCACCATCGCGGCCGTCCCGATAGATCATCGAATAGATCAGGTCTTCTTCCTTGCGGAAAATGGCGACGCGCAACGGCTTCTGGCCGACGAAGACTTTGTCCGCGACCTTCATGATCCGCATCTTGCCGTCCTGGGTGAAGGTGATGAGGTCGTCGATGGTGGAGCATTTCTCGACCGGTTCGCCGTCTTTCTTCAGGCCGTAGCCGGCGAAGCCGTTCTTGGCGTCCAGATAGAGCGTCTCGGTGGCGGCGACGACTTGCATCCGGTCCACCCGCTCGAACGAGGCGATCTCGGTGCGGCGCTCGCGGTCCTTGCCATATTTCTTGGCGAGTTCCTCATACCAGCGGATGGTGTATTTGGTGAGGTTGCGGAGGTGCTTATCAGTTTCCTCAATGGATTTTTCGAGTCCGCGGATTTCCTCGTCGGCCTTGAAGGCGTCGAACTTGGAGATGCGCTTGATTTTGATTTCGGTTAGCCGGGCGAGGTCGTCCTCGGTGACTTCGCGCTTGAGGAGTTTTTTGAACGGCTTGAGGCCGTCGTCGATGGCCTTGAGGACGGCCTCCCAAGTTTCGCATTCCTCGATGTCGCGGTAGATGCGGTTCTCGATGAAGATTTTTTCTAACGAGCTGAAGTGCCATTTCTCGGCGAGCTCGCCGAGTTTGATTTCGAGTTCCTGCTGGAGCAGGTCGCGGGTGTGGAAAGTGGTGCGGCGGAGGATTTCGGAAACCGCCATGAAGACCGGCTTGCCATCGACGATGACGCAGGAGTTAGGCGAAATGGTTAGCTCGCTGTCGGTGAAGGCATAGAGCGCGTCGCGGGTCTGGTCGGCATCGGCACCGGCGGGCAGATAGACGAGGATGTCGGCATTAGCGGCGGTGTTGTCCTCGATCTTTTGAATCTTGATCTTCCCCTTGTCGGCGGCGGCGACGATGGACTCCATCAGCGCACCGGTGGTGGTGCCGAAGGGGATTTCCGTGATCCGCAGATAGCCTTTTTTCTCGGTAGAAATGCGGGCGCGGACCCGGACTTTTCCGCCGCGCAGGCCGTCGCGATAGTCGGACGCATCCATGATGCCGGCGGTGGGGAAATCCGGGATCAGCGTGAACGGCAAGTCGCGCAGCACGGCGATGGCGGCTTCGATGAGTTCGTGGAAATTGTGCGGCAGGATTTTGCAGGCGAGTCCGACGGCGATGCCTTCCACGCCTTGGGCTAACAACAGCGGGAATTTCACCGGCAAGGTGTCCGGCTCCTTGCGGCGGCCGTCATAGCTGGGGAGCCAGTTGGTGGTTTTCGGGTTGAAGACGACTTCGTTGGCGAACTTCGTGAGGCGGGCCTCGATGTATCGCGGGGCGGCGGCACCGTCGCCAGTTAGAGTGTTGCCCCAGTTTCCCTGAGTGTCGATGAGCAGGTCCTTTTGGCCGAGTCCGACGATGGCAGCACCGATCGACTGGTCGCCGTGCGGGTGGTAGTTCATCGTATTTCCGACGATCCCGGCGACTTTGTTGTAGCGGCCATCGTCGAGTTCATCCATGGCGTGGAGGATCCGGCGCTGGACCGGCTTGAGGCCGTCGTAAAGGTGCGGCACCGCGCGTTCGAGGATGACGTAGCTGGCGTAGTCGAGGAAATAGTCGGAATACATCGCGCCGAGCGAGGCATGTTGGTCCGGGTCGTGCGTCATGTGGTGGATGGGTTAAAGAACCCGGAGCAGCCGCGCAAGCCTGAGGTGAGAAGAACCTTTGCCCTCGGTGCGGAGGGTGATAACCATCGCCCATGAAATCGGAACCCACCGGCGGCTGCGAAATA
>JAYTEI010000213.1:0-3367 GCA_043735445.1 Akkermansiaceae bacterium
GCAGGTGAGGAACGCCTCGCGCTAGGCGAACGAACCGTCGGTGGCCAGGTGAGGTGGTTCCAGTTGCGGGCGAGGTTTTCTGCGGACGCCAGTTTTTCCAGGTGGCGGGTGACCACTGCCGAACCGGTGGGAGCGGCTGTTTCCCACGAGTAGATGGGCCCGGCATACTCGTCGCCATTCGCGTCGAGCCATTGGTCGCGCCGGCCGGTCACCCGGTTGTCGTTGAATGGCCGAATTTTCACCAGCGGTTTCACATCGGTGCCGGTGGCGATCATGTCCACGGTGACGGCAATGCGCGGGAAGAAATCATTCCGGAACTGGCTGAGGACGGACTTGGGGTCTTCCTCGTTCTTGTAGGTGATCTTCTTGCAGAAGCGGTTCTCCTCATCGAACTCCTCGCGGACTATGTTGATGATGTCGTCGGCGTGGGAATCGGTCTTGGCGAAGATGAGGGTTTTCGGGACTTCCTCGCGGTCCGGGAAAATGGTCGGCAGTGAATCGCGGAAGGCGCGGATGACGGTGCGGATCTGGGTGGGATTGACGATGTCGCGGTCTAGCGTCTTCCCGCTGTATTTCGCATCCTCGTCCTCCTGCTCCCAACGTTTGGCACGGGTGAGTTTTTCGCGTTTTTCAACAAGGCCCTTGAGGACAACGCCGCCGTTCTGGGTGACTTCGGTTTCGATGAGGAATACTTCGTTGCCGACGTTCACGCCATCGGCCACGGCCTGCTCGTGGGTGTATTCCGAGACGACGTTCTGTTTGAAGAAGGCATAGGTGCGGTTGTCGGGCGTGGCGGTTAGGCCGATGAGGAAGGCGTCGAAGTATTCGATCACCTGCCGCCAGAGGTTGTAGATCGAGCGGTGGCATTCATCGATGACGATGAAGTCGAAGTGCTCGATGGGGACCTTTTCACTGTAGGCGACGGGAAACGGCTCCTTGCGGCGCGGACGGACTTCGGCGGGATTTCCCTCCTCGTCGGAGGCGTCGAGTTCCTTGCCCTGGAGGATGGAATACATCCGCTGGATGGTGGAGATGCAGACCTGCGCGTCCTTCGGCACGTGGGAAGACGAAAGGCGCTGGACGGAGTAGAGCTCGGTGAACTTGCGGTTGTCGTCGGACGGGGTGAACGCCATGAACTCCTGCTCGGCCTGCTCGCCGAGGTTACGGGTATCGACGAGGAAGAGGATGCGCTTGGCGCGAGAAAATTTAAGCAGCCGGTAGATGGCCGTGATGGCGGTGAAGGTCTTGCCGGAACCGGTGGCCATCTGGACAAGGGCGCGGGGGCGAGCGGCTTTCAGTGAAACGTCGAGCTGAGTGATGGCGTTGATTTGGCAATCGCGGAGGTTGGTGGGATCTAGCTGCGGGAGATCTTGGAGGCGGGTGCGAAGGGAGGCTTCCAATGCAAGGAGTTCCCGGAGAGTTTCTGGACGGAGGAACGAGAAGACCTCGCGGGAGCGGGGTTTCGGATCTCGCTGGTCGGTGAAGCGGGTGACAACGCCGGTGGCTTCATAAAGGAACGGCAGCGGGAGGCCGGTTTTCTGAATCCACTTTAGTTTCGAGATGGAGTATTCAACGGTCTGGTCCTCAACGGTGGTGAGATTGTGACCAAGGGTTTCCTTTTTTGCCTCAATGACGCCGACGGGATTGCCGGGGCCGAGGAAGAGCACGTAGTCGGCCGGTCCGGTGTCGGTGTGGTATTCGCGGATGGCTTGGCCTTCGCCTTCGTGGAAGTTAAATGAGCTTTTTTCCTGAACGACCCAACCCGCAGCGCGGAGTTGCGCGTCGATCAGATCACGGGCAAGCTGTTCGGGGTTCTGGTTGGGGCGGGGCGTTGCGGTGGACATGCGAGTGGGCACGATGGAAAAAGCTAAAATCAACAGTCGAAGAAAAGTTTCGCCGCTCTATATTCGAAAGCTAACATCCGCGAGTCGAACGGGAAGGGAAAAAGCCGGCGGCATCCAAAATCGCGCGGTGGACGTCTTCCGCCGACTTCACGGGAAATGCTGAACCTAGCAAAACCGGGCACTCATCATCTGCAACTCGATCTCTGCCGTGCGAGCCTTTGACCAACCCTGCATCCAGCGGAATGACATCTAGCAAGCCACGCAACCCGAGCTTTTTCTTAAGTAGAAATTTCGCGATCTTTAACTTGGGAAATGCAATCGCCGGATCAATAAACAACTCACACGGATCATAGCCCGGCTTGCGGTGGATATCGATAGTCCGCGCGTAGTCGGGGGCAAGTTCATCGTTCTCCCAGAAATAGTAAGTGAACCAGGCATCCGCCGCAGCGATGGCAATAAAGTCCCCTGCCCGCTCAGTCGCCACGCCTTGCTGCCAAATCTCTGATGTCTTCCGCACTTCGTCGATTCCCGGTGTATTCACTAACAATGCACGCACTTCCTCGCGGATCGCCGGATCGTTGATATAGACATGCGCCACCTGGTGATCGGCGATGGCGAAGGCGCGGGATGCCCCGCAGTCGAGTGTTTCGAGACCGAGTTCATCTTTGATCTGGAGCCAGCCCTTTTTACGAAACAAACGGTTAAGATGGATCGTCCGACTAACTGGAGATATGCCATATTCGGAAAGCACCAACACCCGGATGCCACGCGACTCATAGTAGTTAATTAAATCCGTGGTCAGCGTGTCGATCTTGCGGAGTTCACTTGGGATGTTAGGAGCGAGCGGGCCGTCCTTCTGGAGCGGATAGTCGAGGTGCGGGAGATATACCAAGCTGAGCGTGGGCGAGTGTTTTTCCTCCACCCATTTCGCGGAGGCGGCGATCCATTCGGACGAAGCGATCCCCGCGGCCGGCCCCCAGAAGGCTTGGAAGGGAAACGGGCCGAGGTCTTGTTTCAACTCGTCACGCATTTCCATCGGCTGGGTATGGACGTCGAACACCTTGCGCCCGTCCGCCGGATAGAGCGGCCGCGGCGTGATGGAGAAATCTGCGGTGGAGTGCATGTTATACCACCAGAACAACTTGGCGCAGGTGAACCCCGGAATTTCCCGCCGCAGCTTGTCCCACAGCTTCTCGCCTCTAACGATGTGGTTGCTCTGCTTCCAGAATCGGACTTCGGCGTTTTCCCGGTCATACCAGCCGTTGGCGACGATGCCATGCTCCGCTGGCGAGGTGCCGGTAACGATGGACGACTGCGCGGTGCAAGTCACTGCGGGAAACGCGGGCTTGTAGGATTGCAGCCCGTTTTTCTCCGCGAACTTCGTCAGGCCCGGCATGTTTTCGCCTAGCAGCGATTGGGAAAGTCCGACGAGATTGATGACGGCGAGGCGCATCGCGGGATGATGGGATGCAGAATCGTCCAAGGGAAGCGTTTGGCCATGGAAAATGCCTGCGACGCAAGGC
>JAYTEI010000214.1:0-7423 GCA_043735445.1 Akkermansiaceae bacterium
CTGGCCATCTATCCCATAATCTCGCAGTCCCCAATAGGGAGGCGAAGTGACTACGCATTGCACGGACTCAGACGGAAGCCGGGGAAGTATGGATCTAACGTCTCCTTGGATGACCGAAGATTTGACCACCGGAATGTGGGGAGGAGTTTCGATGACAACGGCTTTCATGCTCTGCATGGTAGTATTCTCCCCATTAGGAACGAGCAAGGCTGCAAACGATTTTCATCCAGCAGTAAGCCACTCACGCTTCCGCCGCTTTCGCGATCTGGAGCAATTTCGCCTCGCCGAGGTGCGGCGCGAGGATCTGGAGGCCGACGGGGAGGTTTTTCCCGCCGTCGAAATCGGTGGTGCCGCAGGGGACGGAAATACCGGGGATGCCGGCGAGGTTGGCGGCGAGGGTGAAAATGTCGGAGAGGTATTCCTGGAGTGGATCGCCCGAAATGCTGCCAATCCTGCGGGCGGGGCTGGGGGCGACGGGGGAAAGGATCGCATCGACGTGGGTGAAGGCGTTTTCGAAATCCCGGCGGATCAAGGTGCGGACTTTTTGGGCGCGGCTGTAGTAGGCATCGTAATAGCCGGACGAGAGGACGTAGGTGCCGAGGATGATCCGGCGTTTGACCTCGGGGCCGAAGCCTTGCTCGCGGGATTTCTTGTAGAGATCGAGGATGTCGGCGGGGTTGGAGGCGCGGTGGCCGTAGCGAATGCCGTCGAAGCGGGAGAGATTCGACGAGGCCTCGGCGGGGGCGATGATGTAGTAGGTGGCGACGGCGTGCTCGGTGTGGGGCAGGGAAATTTCGACAATCTCCGCACCTTGGGCGGCGAGGGCTTGGATGGCGGCTTCGACGTTTTTGCGGACGCCGGGATCGATGCCCTCACCGAAGTATTCCTTGGGGATGCCGAGTTTTAAGCCTTTCACGCCGTCGTTGAGGCCGGAGAGGTAGTCGGGGACTGGCGCGTCGAGGCAGGTGGAATCTTGCGGATCGCCACCGGCGATGGCTTGGAGGATGAGGGCGGCGTCCTCGACCGACTGGGTGAGCGGGCCGATCTGGTCGAGCGACGAGGCGAAGGCGACAAGCCCGTAGCGGGAAACGCGGCCATACGAAGGTTTCAGGCCGACAACACCGCAGTGCGAGGCGGGTTGGCGGATCGAGCCGCCGGTGTCGGAACCGAGCGCGGCGATGGCAGTTAGATCGGCGACGGCGGCTGCGGAGCCGCCCGATGAGCCACCCGGAACGCGGTCTGGATCGTGGGGGTTGCGGGTAGTTTGGAGCGCCGAGTTTGCGGTGGAGGAACCCATGGCGAACTCGTCCTGGTTCATCCGCCCGAATGGAATGGCTCCGGCGGCGCGCAGCTTGCGGACGACGGTGGCGTCGTAGGGCGAGATGAAATTTTCTAGGAACTTGGAGCCGCAGGTGCAGGGCTGGCCGAGGACGTTAATGTTGTCCTTGATGGCGATGGGAATGCCGCCCAAGGGCAGGCTGAGGTCGGCATGAGCAGCCTCGGCGAGGGCGGATTCGAGGTGGTGGGAAAGGTAAGCGCCGGTCCGGCCGTCGCGGGTGGTGATTTCTCCGGCGAGTTTCTCGAGAATGGCGGCGGACGTGGTTTCCCCGGCGAGGAGTTGCCGGCGGAGCGTGGTGATGGTCATGGGTAGAAAAAGCTGAAAGTAGAGGACTTAGGCGTCGGTGACGACTTTGGGGACGCGGATTTGGCCTTGGGCTTGGTCGGGGGCGTTCTGAAGCATGGCTGCCTGCGATAGGCTTTCATGCGGGACGTCGTCGCGCATTTTCCCGAAAACACGGCCGGCTTGCGAGCTGGCGTCGATGCCGGAAACGTCGAGCTTCGAGAGCGCCTCGACGTGGCCGAGGATGGCTTCGAGCTGGGGTTGGAAGGTGGCGACTTCCTCATCCGTGAGTTCGAGGCGGGCGAGATTGGCGACGTAGCGGACATCGATCGGGCTGTGCGGCATGGGGAAAGCGTCCAGAAATGGCGGAGATTTTCCAAGTGCCAAGTGAGCCGAGTTAAAAAGATGAAGAAGTTTTTAAATAACTTTGAACATTCGTAGGACTTGAAGGTCTTAATACCCTGAAAGCAGTGAGCAATCGCTCTTTCATGTAAGGGTGTAACAGCACAGTTGTCTGCCAAGTCCACGGGTGTGGTGGGTATGACAATTTTGGCCGTCGGGGAAGGGACTCCCCGGCGGCTTCTTTTTGCAAGCGCACGAGGGCGGGATTCGCGCAGCTCACTGGGCGCGGAGATCTTGGATTTTTTTCTCCGTGGCGTCGGCGTCGGCGGGCTGCTTGGCCTGATCGAAGGCGGATTTCAGGCCGAGCAGGGCGTTCATGTCGTTAGGAACGGCGGTGAGCGCGCGTTGGTAGGACTCGATGGCTTCTTTCTGCTGACCAGCGACGAGGTAGTATTCGCCGAGGCGGCTGGCCATGGGCGTGAGAATCAGCGGCGGAAACATCATGGACTCGGGGTGCTGGCGTTCGGCGGCGGAGGCGAACCAATTGTAAGCCGCGCCCATCCGGTCCTTCGGCCCTGCAAGAGCGAGTCGCCCACGCAGGTCGCTGGCGAGGACTTCCATCGCGCGGAAGGAACGGTTCCAAGCAGAGCGCTCCCCGCTGGCAGTAGCGGCGGCTTGGGTTTTGCTCATCGCCTCGCCGTGCTGGGTGAGGGCGGCGACCACGTCCCGGGCCTCGTCGGTTTTTGCGTCGTCGATCAAGCGGCGGGCTTCGAGTGCGAGGCGGACAGCGTCGATCCACCAGTAGGCGAGCGATTTCTCGTGGCTAGCCATAAGGTCGCCTGGCTTGGGCAGCGAGTGCAGGGCTTCACTGGCATTTCCGCGCAGCCCGCGGTGGAGGAGGATGCGGGATGGGAGGGTTTTCGCATCCCATAGCAACATGCGGACGCCGGGTGAGGCAGACCGCTTGGCGGGAAATGGGGTGGCGGCAATCTGGCGGGAGGCGGCGTAGGCGGAGTCGAAATCCCCTTTTGAAATCAGCGCGACGATCCGGTAGCACTCGGCTTTCACCCACTCGGGGCAATCGGCGACAGTGGCTTCGTTTGCCTTCATCCATGAGTCGAAAAGGGTGGTCGCACGGGTGAATGCGGCGACGGCATTTCCATGCTGGCCACTGCGCCATTCGTAATGCCCTAGCAGATGACAGTACGGCGCGTAGTCGGGGGCCATCTGGCAAAGCTTGCGGGCGAGAGCGACGGACGGGGTGAGGTCTGGACTTTCCGCGCGGATGGAAAGAAGAGCGTTGAGGGGCAGTGGGCTTTGTGGGTTTTTCTCGATCATCGCAAGCAGGCTCTTTTCGGCGGCTTCCTGACCCAGTGTGGCACCGCCGAATTCATCGTAACCGGTCCTGCCAAACAGCGCCGCGAAGATGCCTGCTTGCAGGTCGTTAGGGAATTGGTCGGCGACTTTGCGAAATGCCACGGCGGCTCCAGTCGGCCCTTCCTCGATGTATTTGATCAGCCCGTATGCGTAGCCGCGCTCAAGCTCACTGCCTTTTCCCGCATCGACTAGGTCGAGCAAGCGGTCCGTCGCGGCATTGCGGGCGGGGCCAGTTTCCGGCGATGGGGTGAGCAGCGACATGACCATCCCCCAGTGTGCGAGCAGGCATTCTGGATCTTCGCGCATCGCGGCGGCGAAGTGGCGGCTCGCCTCGAATTCCCAGCCGCCGTGCAACTGATTCATGCCTTGGTTGACGTGAGCTTGGGCTTTCTCCGTCGCGGCGGTGACCGCCATTTGGATCCCGTGCGGGAAATCCATCATCGCGGGTTCGCCGAGTTGTTTCACCGGGCGAGGGATCGCGGCTTCCACGTCAGGTGTCGCTCTAGCCGCCGGAGTCTCGCCCACCGCGAACACACAACTCACCAGCAACGCCGCCATCAACCGCAGTTTCATGGCCGGAAGATGGCCACGCGCCGCCCACCCCTCCAAGTAAAATGACACTGGCGTGCGCCGCGCGGACCCGTTTAGTCTCCGGCCATGAAGCTTGGAGTCATCGGATGCGGGAAAATGGGAACAGCGCTCATTCAGGGAGCGATTCGTGCGGGTGTGGTCGCGGCAGGGGACGTGATAGGCTGTGATCCTTACGAGAAATCTCGCGAAGCATTCGCCCGAGCGACCGCTGCCAAGGTCACCACCGATCTCGCAGAAATGGGCGCGGCCTGCGACGTGATCCTGCTTTGCACCAAGCCCCACGACGTGGCTGCGGCCCTTGCAAATGCCGCAAAAATGAGCGCTGGCCAACCTCGCCTCGTGATTTCCATCGCCGCTGGCGTTACCCTAACGGCACTCGAAGACGCGGCTTCGGAAAATTTCAGGATCATCCGCGCCATGCCAAATACCCCGGCGCTCGTCGGCCATGGAGCCGCTGCCTTTTGCCTAGGCACCCGCGCGAATCCTGAAGACGCCAAGACCGCGCAAGCCCTGCTCGGCGCAGTCGGCCTTGCACTCGAAGTCCCCGAGCGCCTGATGGACGCCGTCACCGGTCTATCAGGCAGCGGCCCCGCTTATATTTATGTCGTCATTGATGCCCTCGCCGACGGCGGCGTCCGCGCCGGCCTTCCTCGTGCCGATGCGGTGCGACTCGCCGCCCAAACCGTGCTCGGTGCGGCCGCGATGGTGTTAGAAACCGGTGAGCACCCCGCCGTGCTCAAAGACATGGTCACCTCGCCCGGCGGCACCACCATCGCCGGCCTTGCCACGCTCGAGCGGCACGGCTTGCGTTCCGCCCTGATCGAGGCAGTCGGAGCTGCCACCCAGCGCGCCACCGAACTTGGCCAGTGATGGATTTTGGGCTTTCCCAGCCCCATCGGCCTCCTATGCTCCGCCGCATGATCCATCGGTCAATCGCCCTCGCGCTGATTTCTGCCACCACATTTCACCTCGTTTCCTGCGGCCCAGATCCGGATTTGCCGATCATGGCGGGAAACACCCAAGCCGCCGCCAGTGACGGCGAGAAATTCTATCTGAAGGCCAAGCAGGCCGACGATGCCGGGAAAGTCGGCCGGGCCATCAAGCTCTACGATGAGACCGCCACCCGCTACCCGTTCGCCCCGTCCGCCGCGCAGGCCCGTTTCCGCCAGGCCCAGCTTCTTGAGCAGCAGGGCGACATCCTCAAATCCTTCGAGGCCTACGACAAGTTTCTCTCCCGCTTCCAAGGCAGCGGCCTCTACACCACCGCTTTAAACCGCCAAATCGCCATGGCGCAATCCGCTGCCGACGGCGACGTGAAACAAAGCATGCTCGGATTAAAAACCAAACTCTCCCTCGACAAGACCGTCGAAATGCTCGGCAAAGTCCGCGACAACGCGCCTAAGTCTGCCTCCGCTTCGAAAGCCCAATTCACCATCGGCCGACTCAACGAAGGCAAGAAAAAGTCCAAAGAAGCCATCGCCGCATACCGCCAGCTCGTCCGTGATCAGCCCGGCAGCTCCGAAGCGCCAGAAGCCCTATTCCGGATCGGCCTGATTCTAACTGCCGAGGCCGACCGCGGAAATCAGAACCAAGCGAACCTCGATCTCGCCCGCGAGGCATTTAACGACTACCTCATCCAATATCCCGGTCATTCACGCAATGCCGAAGCCCGCCAGTTTCTCGCCAACGTCGGCGGCAAAGACCTCCAGCGCTCCTATGACATCGCCGAATACTATCAGAAGACCGGCAAGCTCGAATCCGCGAAAATCTATTACCGCGACATTGTGAAACGCTCGTCCTCCGGTGCCCTCCACGACAAGGCCCGCGCCCACCTCAAGGAACTCGGCGAGTGATCTAACCACCCAGCGTCCCGTGAAATTTCTCCTTCTGCTAGCTCCCACCTTGCTGCTCGCTTCCTGTGCGGGCTATCATCTCGGAGCCACCAAGCCCGCGTCGCTCAAGCAGGTGCGAACCATCTCGGTGCCGATGTTTGCCAACTCCACCTTGCACCCCCGCGCTGAGGCTCTCGCCACCTCCGCCGTGGCAGATGCCTTCATCCAAGACGGCACCTATCGGCTCGCAAAAACCGACCATGCCGACGCCGTGTTAGAGGGCGATCTGAAAAGCATCGTTTACACCGCCATCCGCGGCACCCGCCGTGACACCCTCCTTCCCGAGGAGCTTGCTAACACCGTCACCCTCGAGTGGACCCTCCGCGATGCCAAAGATCCCACCAAGATTCTTGCGTCAGGAAAATCCGCCGGCAGCAGCCAGCTTTTCGTCTCGTCCAATCTCCAGACCGCCCGCAACAACGCCCTCCCTGAAGCCCTCGAACACGCCGGCCAAGCCCTCGTCTCGCGGCTGTCTAACGGTTACTAATAGCGGCTGGGCGCTCTCCCGCCATTTCTTTACCGGAGCAACCCCAAAGGTTGATAGTTCAGGGCTATTTCTTAATAAACCTGAATGCCTGGGCGAGGGTGCCGAGGACGAAGATGCCGACGGCAATGGCAATCCACTTGGAGCTGTTGGACTCCGGGGTGAGCTTATCGTATTTGCCGGATGCCGGAGTGGTCGTGGCCTCGGGCGGCGCTCCAGTTAGAGGCGGAGTGAGTTCGGCGGCGGTGATTGGCGGCTTGCCGACTTCGGTGCGGAGGGCGGCGACGGCAGCGGCGGTGATGGGGGCGGCGGAGTTGCCGAAAGAACTGCGGACGTAGCTGAGGACGGCGGCGATTTGGTCGTCGGTCTGATAGGCGAGGGCGGCCATGCCGGCGGGGAAGTTGTATTCTTGGCCTTTGACTTTGATCGGACCTTGGAGGCCGCGGAGCTGGATGCGGATGAGGTTTTCCGCAGGGCCATTGACCCACTCGGAGCCGGCGAGTGGGGGACCGGCGGCGGTGCCTTCACCGCGTTGGCCGTGGCAGGCTCCGCAGAGGATAAATTGCTGTTGGCCGATTTTGAGGGTGGCGGGGTCGATAGAAGAGTTAGGAAGACTCGCGGGCAGGATGCCCGCGCTCCTTGAGGGGGCGAACGGAGTGGGGACCGCAGGTGGCGGGCTGTCAGTGCCTTGGTCAAGGGTGGCGAGCCAGGCGACTAGATCGCGGAGTTCGCCGGGTGTTAGGAGTCCACCCATTGGCGGCATCGGCGAGGCGGGCGGGGTGACGGAGGCGATGTCGCTGCGAGTGATGCGGAGGGCTTTGCCGGCGGCATCGAGGTCGAGGTGGTCGGGAGTTTCCGCAAGCAGGTTGCCGGTTAGAGTGGAGCCGTTTTTGAAGTCGATGAGCACAGCGCCGAAGCCGGGGGCGATGACGGCAGCGGGGTTGACCATGGATTCGAGGAAATAGCGGCGGTCCGGGTGGCGCTTGGCGATGCCTGCTAGATTGGGGGCCGTTTCGCCACCGGCGGCGTGGCCGCTCTCGGCGCGGTGGCAGCGCATGCACTCGCTGGCGGGGTGGGAGGTGAAGAGCGCGGCTCCGGCGGTGGGGTCGCCGCCTT
>JAYTEI010000215.1:0-3365 GCA_043735445.1 Akkermansiaceae bacterium
TCCGCAGTTACCCCACGGCACTGACGTTTCATGCGTCGCAGGCCGGAGTCTATCGGTTGCTAACCGGCAATCATGGAGCACGCCCGCCGGACTACGATCTTAACTCCCTGAGAGGAGCCATGGGAGCTTCGAGTGGGCAGCATCTCTCACCCGGCCCCGTGCAGGCGAAGGCGGATTTTCAAAAACCTCCCGCGTTGCCAGGTGTGGAGTCCGCCGGCGCAATCATTGATTTGGCAAACTGGACTCGCCGCCGCACCGTCACCGCCACCTCATCCGGGGTGATTCAAATCGAACTGGATGCGTGGGCAGTGGCGGGATCCCAATCCGGTCTCGGCGATCTGCGCTTGATTCAAAACGGCCGGCAAATCCCCTATTTGATCAAACCCGACCCGCTGCCGCGGGATCTAACGCCGTCCATGATCCCGATGCCGCCCGACCCGAAACAGCCGACGGTTTCGCGCTGGAAATTAACACTGCCCGTGGACGGACTGCCGGCGCTGGAACTAACGGCCAACTCGACCGCCCCCTTGTTCTCGCGAAGCTTCGAGGCCTTCGTCGAACGCACGGACGAGCTTGGCAATTCGTGGACGGAATCCGTCGGAGCCGCAGAATGGACGAAATCCCAAGGGCACGATACTCCTCTCAGCCTCACGCTGGGAGGACAGCGCATGCCCCAGCAGTTCCATCTGCAAACCGATCACGGCGACAATCCGCCGATCCCGGTGGCAAATCCGCACGTGCGTTACGCCGCTCCCGTGATCGTCGCCAAACTAACTGCGGATGCCCCGCTCTTGCTCGTGTATGGAAATCCGAAGGCCGTGCCACCTCGGTATGACCTGCGGCTTGTCCGGCAAGAACTCATGGCCGCCGCACCGCAGTCCGCGAGCTTGGGCGATGAGGAAATCCTCAGACCTGGCAAGCGGGAAAAAATGGCGGTGGATTCCGGCTCACCCTGGCTGTGGCTGGCGCTGGGCGGTGTGGTGGTCGCGCTGTTAGCTGTGGTGGCCAAGCTGCTGCCGCATCCCGCCACGGCGTGAAAGGCGAGTTTCGTTTGCCGGGTGGATGACCCAGCACTATTTGCTGACGGTAAATTCCGCCTGTAAGCTCCTTCATCCCATGCTCGGTTCGGACGAGATCGCGATGGCGGCCACGCTCTGTCCGCCAGCCCCCGCGATGCCGGGAGAAGGTCTTGTCCGCTGCTTCGTCGCGGTGGAGGAGCACCCGGTCGAGCGCTTGGTCGGCAGCGTTTTCTGGCGGGAAATCCCGGCTGAGGATGCAACTCCGGTCGGTGCATCCTTCGAGTGGGCGATGGTCGCCGACCTCACGGACAGCCCGGTGGAAACGGATTTCCTAATCGCCTTGGTCACGGAAATCCAGCTCGCGGTGCCGGCCGCGCGTTGGTTGTCGCCGTCCGCCGATCCGCCGGAAGGTCACCCGCTGGTAAATAGGCTGCTCCAAGCGGCGTTCCAACAGGAGGCCACGCTGACTCACCACTCCGCAACAATGCCCGAAGTCGCCGCGTGGTTGGAAAAATACCCCGCGCACCCGACCCCGCTGCCGGCCACTGCGCCGCATCCGTCTCATCTCACAATTCTCCATCAGGTTCTATGCGGCGAAGACCGCCCGCTCAAAAAATCGAAGTTGGCCCACGGTTTCCACACCGCCGGCACCAGCGTGCCCAGCTTGTTTGATTCCCGTTGCTCCGTCCTGTTGCTGGATGGCGAGGCGATCGTCGCCGCATGTCTCGCCAACGTCAGCCACGGTCACTTGACCTTGGCCGCCCTCCACCTGCCGGTCGCGCCGGTGCAGATGCTGCCGGAAATTCTTAGCCAGGTGGTCACCCGCTCGAACCTGTTCGCGCCGCCGCTGACAGTTGGCTTCACACTCCACCCGCAGGATCCGCCGGCCGGACTGCCGTCGTTATTAGAAATCCCGACGTTCCGCCAAATCGGCACGACCCGCAGCTTCCGGCGGGAACTCCGTTACCCCGGGTGAGCCGGTCACGGCCCCACGGGGGTATCCAGCATCCACTGGATCGCCATGTCGAACTCGGAGAGAAACCGGTTGCCAGCGCGGTCCATGTCATGCGGCGCGCCGGGGAGCTCGACCAATTTGTGGGGAGTCCCGTTAGGCAGCGATTCGAGCCATTGGGTATCGTCGAGCGGATCGAGCTCGCCGGCGAACTGCGCGATGCGGAGGCCACGGAGCGCGGGTGCGAGGTCTGCCAGGGCGTAGGTGCCGGGGCCATCCGGTTTCACGCCGAGCAGATCGCTCTTGGAAATTCCATAACGGCTGCGTTCGCCGGGGGCGGCGGCCAGGATACCGACGAGGTGCTTTTCACGAGCGGGATTAGCCGCTGCGGCCAGCGACCATTCGGCGCCAGTGGACCAGCCGGTGAACCACACTGGGCAATCCGCGGCGAGCCCGGCCCGCGTCCTAACGGCAGCAACCGCCGCGTTGAACGCCTCGACGAGTTTGGCTTGATCAAAGCTGCGGGTATTGGCGAATTTCCGGCAATCCCAGCCGCCGACCGCAAAGCCGGCGGCGGCTGCATGGAGCGCGACCGGCTCTTCCCATTGTCCCGACCAGCCGCCGTCGCCGGTGGCGACGATGAGGATGCCTTTCGGGTTTTTCGCGGCGTAGTAGTGGGTTTCAAACGGCCCGCTGGAGAGTTGCAATGGCAGCACCTCAGCGGTCTTGCTGGTGTAGTTGCGTGGCATCATGAGGTGATAGAGAAACCAAAGGATCGGCGCTAACAGCACGAGCTGGATCACCAGCAAGGTGCGGCGGAGGATCCCTTTTTTGGAGACGGTCATGGCTGATCGGCAGTTGCCACGCCGCCATCGCCGCGTGGTCGCGCGGATGATTTTCCGATGAGGGTGGTGATGTCGAGCATCGCGGCGGGCAAGTCCCAAGCGTTAGAAATCGCGAGGTAGCGGGGCAGCCACAAGGGTTGGAATTTGCACTTCCAAGCACGCAGGCCGTTGAAGTTATAGAACGCCTCGCCCTTGTCATAGATCAGTCCGCCGATGCGGCTCCATAGCGGGGCGAACTGATTGCCAGCCAGCCCTGATAGAGGCGCCATTCCGAGATCGAACCATTGATAACCCTGCTGTTTCCCCCATAACATGAGGCTGACAAACAGGCAATCCATCACTCCGTTAGGGGCGTCCGGCGTCTGCCGCATCAAATCGGTGGAGAGTTCGTGTTTGCCATTGCCGGGCCAAATATTGCCGAAGGCGATCACGCGCCCGTCGATGATGATCACCGAGACAGGCAGGCGGCAGAGGTAGGCAGCGTCGAATTTCCCAAGGGAAAAACCCTTCTCGCGCGCCTCGTGGTGGGCCAGCCAGGCATCGGAAACC
>JAYTEI010000216.1:0-3361 GCA_043735445.1 Akkermansiaceae bacterium
AATCACCAGCCCAATGCAGCATTTGCGTGGTCTTTTGATTAGGACCAATTCAATCGCCCAAATATCAAGCTCTCGCGGAGTTCAAACCAAACGCCCTAGGCAGATGCGCCGGATCCCGACTTGACGCTTGACGGCTGGCTCGCGTCCTGCTGGCCTACGGCGTTTGGCACTTGATTGTGAATCATTTGTCGGCAGCCGCGCCCCCATCCTTTTCTTTGGATCTCCGAGGGTCCGGATCACTCGTTCGAACTCCGATTTCTCCCACCCTATGGACTGGACCTCGCCTCTTTGGTATGCCTCGTATTTGGTCGTTCTCATCGGCCTTGCAGGCTATGGGTCCCACCGGCTGACGATTGTTTTTCTTTACCTCAAGCACTCGCGCAAGCATCCGAAGCCGAAGGAATTGTTCGCAGATCTGCCACTGGTGACCATCCAGCTTCCAGTCTTCAACGAGATGTATGTGGTGGACCGGCTGTTAGCGGCAGTGTCTGCGATGGATTATCCGCAGGACAAAATGCAGATCCAGCTTCTGGACGACTCGACGGATGAAACCGTCGAAATCTGCCGGGCTGGGATCGAAGGATTGAAAGCCCGCGGATTCGATGCAGAGCACATCCACCGCACGGATCGGACCGGGTATAAAGCAGGTGCGCTCGAAAACGGCACGCGCTTCGCGAAAGGGGAATTTCTCCTCATCCTCGATGCCGACTTCGTCCCGAATCCTGATCTTCTGCAAAAAACGATCCACTATTTTTCCGACGACAAGATCGGCATGATCCAAACGCGTTGGGGCCACCTCAACCGCACTTACAACGTGCTGACCCGCATCCAGGCGATGTTCCTGGACGGTCACCTCGAGCTGGAGCAAACTGCGCGCAATCGCTCCGGTCGGTTCTTCACCTTCAACGGCACTGGCGGCATCTGGCGGAAATCCTGCATCGCCGATGCCGGTGGTTGGGAGCACGACACGCTCACTGAGGACATGGACCTCAGCTACCGCGCCCAGCTCAAGGGCTGGCGCTTCATTTTCCTCAACGATGTGGAAACTCCCGCCGAGCTACCCGTGGACATGGACGGCTTCAAGAGCCAGCAGCACCGCTGGACCAAAGGTTCCATCCAAGTTTGTAAAAAAGTTCTGCCGGCCATTTGGAAAAGCGACGTGCCGCTCTTCATCAAAATGGAAGCGACGGCGCACCTCACTTCTAACTTCGCCTACTTGCTGCTCATCGTTCTTTGCTTCCTGATTTATCCTAACCAAAAATGGCAGCCGAATTTTGGGCAATTCTCTTACTACATTGTCAACGTCCCGATCTTCTTCTTCTCGTCAGTGTCGGTGATCGTCTTTTACATGGTTGCCCAAAAGGCGCTGCGTCCTGGCTCATGGTGGAAGGAGATTCCCTATCTGCCATTGCTCCTCGCGCTTGGCATCGGCATGTCTATCAGCAATGCCAAGGCAGTTCTTGAAGCATTGTTTAATCACGAAACTGCCTTCATCCGCACGCCGAAATACGGCATCGGCCAAGCGAAGCGGCAGGACTGGAAGAAGAGCAGCTACAAGGCCATGAAAACTCTAACGCCGTTTGTAGAACTGCTGTTTGGCTTCTTCTTTTTGTTCGTCGTGGTGGACGCCGCGATGAACCATCGTTGGTCGTCTACGATTCTTCTGCTTCCATTTCCCGTCGGTTTCTTCTACACATCTCTTTCATCGCTCGTTCGCTTGTTGCCATCCGGCTCGGAGGCACCGGCTTCGAAGATTGTGAATCGCAAAGCACCCTGATCGAACCATGACCGGATTCCCTAAGCCGCGCACTTTGTTTCTGGCATCTATCAGCCTTCTCGCAGCTATCGGCCTAACTGGCTGCGGCTCGAGTTCATTTTCCTTCGGTGGTGGAGACACCCGCAACAAAATGATCGTCAGCGTCCGCGACCAGAAAATGTTGTTAGTCCACGACGGCACTCCGGTCAAAGCCTACAAGATTTCCACGTCTAAATTCGGCATCGGCGACCGCCCTGGCAGTAACTGCACGCCGCTCGGACGACTTCAGGTCGCCAAGAAAATTGGCGACGGTGCCCCGATCGGCTCAGTTTTTAAAACTCGCCGTCAGACGGGCGAGGTGATCCAACCAAATGCTCCGGGTCGCGATCCTGTGGTCACCCGCATCCTCTGGCTGACTGGCACCGAGTCCCGCAATCAGAACACCTTCCGCCGGACGATTTACATCCACGGCACTCCCGAAGAGCGCCGCCTCGGCTCACCGGCCTCCTTCGGCTGCATCCGCATGGGCAGCCGCGACGTGGCAGATCTTTATAACAGAATCGGCGCCGGTGCCGATGTCTTCGTGATCCGCGGCTCGATCCAGTCTAACAAATCGAGCGCCGACTCCTCCGCCTCTGTCGGGAAAACTGGCTTTCGCTCGCGCGGTTGAGAATCTCCGAAACACGAGCTTGACACCTGCGGCTGAATTCCTACTTTCCCCCGCCCGCCTCCCGGCGATTGATTTTTCTAAAATACGACCATGGCCAATCACAAATCTTCCATCAAGCGCGCGCGTCAAACCGTCGTCCGGACCGAACGCAATCGCGCTGAAAAGAGCCGCATGAAGACCCTTCGCAAGAAGGCGCTCGTCGCTATCGCATCCGGTGACAAAAGTGCCGCCGCCGACGCCAGCTCCGCATTTTCCTCCGTGGTGGATAAAGCAGCCAAGCGAAACTTGATTCATCCGAACAAGGCGGCTAACCTGAAGAGCAAGACCGCGAAGGCGCTCGCCGCCATCGCCTGATTTGCCCAGTCAGCCGGTTTCATTCATCTCTAACGAAACAAGCGGACCGGTTCACCGGTGCCGCTTTTTTCATCTCCATCATGGCCGAATCCCCACCACCTAACCGCGCCGCCGCCGCTGCGAAAATCGCTGCCAATCCCTCGGGCTACAAAGTCTGCGAGGGCTGCGACTCGATCATCGGCAGCGGTGCCGCGCTCTGCCCCAACTGCCACAGCTACCGCTTCGACTCCTCGCCCGAGCGGGTGACTCTACAAGCGCGCCTGCTTGGTTCGCGCGAGCAGACCTCGGTCACCGCCGATGATCTCGGTTAATTTTTCATGAGCGCGCCGATCGGATTCAAGGAGTGGCAAGTGGTATGCGACGCGCTGGCTGCGGGCCGGCAGTCTATCCTCCTGCGCAAAGGCGGCATCCATGAAGGGCGGCAGGGTTTCTCCTTCGCGCATGATTCGTTCTTCCTCTTTCCCACCCGCTTCCACGCCCTAGCCGATCAAGTCCGCGAAGGCGAGGTCCACGTCATGCCCGAGTGGCAGCCTGGCGAGGTGATCCGCATCACTCATCACGCCGAAGCCGCGCGAGCAATC
>JAYTEI010000217.1:0-1415 GCA_043735445.1 Akkermansiaceae bacterium
CGCTTGATCCTCCTTGCCCGGATGAGTTTTAAAATACGGATGAATGGTGACGAGATTGGCGGGTAAACTCATGGTGGGCGGGATGTTAGCCGCTCACCCTGAAATGCAAGGAAATCATCGCCCGCAGCGACCCGTCATTCCGTTTTACGGCTCGCCAACGCCACCACCGAATGCACGATGAAACCTAACACGATCCCCGCCACCAGCGTGGCTAACGGAAAGAAGAACGCGGCCAGCCGGTTGAGTCGGCGGGCTTCATGATTAGCCGCCGCTGCGGAGATCGCCTGCTGGGTGGCGGACTCGGCGAGGGTGAAATCCATTCCTGCCTTGGCATCCGCAGCGACCAGCTCGATGGCGCGCTCCAAGTCGCTCGCCAGATCGCGCAAGGTGATGACGCGAGTGTCCCCCGGCAGTGCTTGGCGGGTGTCTTGGAGGACTTCAAGCATGCTGCGGGTCGCCCGTTGCAGTGGGTGCATGTGGCGCATCACCTCGAAATATTGCCGCGCGGATTTCGCAGTTTCCACCTCATCATCCAGCCGGTGGATGGCGGTCCGGTAGGAAGTTAGATGAGCCTCCAATCCACCGAGGCCACCCTCGACCGGGAAACTTCTCCACTCGCCCGCCGGACTGCGCCAGACCACCACCGCGCTGCGGATCTCATCGTCCTCCGCGCGAGGCGCTTGGTGGAGCAGCAGCAGCAAGTGGCCGTCTTCGCGGATCAGCCGTTGCTTGCCGACCCTTTCCCCCAGCCGGACGCGAATCGCATCCGGCAACTCCCAGGAACTCGGAATGTAAGTGGCGTTCTCCATGGGTCTAGCAGCGCATTTTCCACCTTACCGAGCAAGCTTGCTCTCTTGCTGTGGAAGCTGGACTGAGCAGGAAAAACAGCACCTCATCCCCCCAGGGAACCAATCCGAAGTCGGCGAATCCTCACTTTCAGGGTCGGAAATTTCCGACTGCGCGGGTCACTTCTAGCTTCCAGTGCGTCGCTCCTCTTTCACCGGACACTCGTCATTTTAGACATTCAAGTGAAGTGCTTGGCACTCCCGCATCCGTCGCCCATCGGCAAGCCGATAAAACTGCCCCCTCCCTCGATTTCACCCACCAGTTTCAGTCAGCCGCCGTCCTCGAAGCCCATGATCGACTTCGTTTGGCCGACTTCTAACGCATCCACGGCGGCGACCGCGAATTTGTAGGCCATCACCCGGCCGAGCACGGTAGGTCGGGCTTCCATGCCGATGGAGTCGTTGATGAAGCGGGTGAGGTAGTCGCCCATTTTCGTGCCCTCGGCGACCACCGCGAGGGCATATTTTCGGCCGTGGGTGAGGTCGTGCTTGAGCCGCGCGCCGATGGTTTCGAGGACGTAAGGAATTTCCTGAACGAGGCGGATTTCCGCCCCACAGGCGAGTGCGCTT
>JAYTEI010000218.1:0-7398 GCA_043735445.1 Akkermansiaceae bacterium
CTCCAGTGAGAATGCTGGAGTGAGTTTTGATTGCAACCAATCGAAGGTTCTAGCAGGCGGCCAATTTTCCGGCGGAGTGAATTCTGCAAGCCAAGTGCATGGCGTGGCTAGAACCAATTCGCCACCTGGTTTGACGAGATCGGGCAGCCGAGCTAACAAACAGCTAGATTCTGGCAAGCGGCAGAGAAGATTGGCGGCGTGGACGCGATCGAACTGCCCAAGGTCATCCGGTAGCGCCATCGCGTCGCCTTGTTGGAAAACCAGTCGAGCAGGATCGACCCCGGCGGGGAGGCGTGCGGCGAGTGGGGTGGCGAGCGCGGCCTCTTCGTGGCGATCGTAAGTTAGAGTTCCCCCGTTTCGCAGAGCTTCTGCGGCGTGGATGAAGGCGTGGGAGAAGTCGATGCCGACGACCTCTTCACAGTGGCGGGACATTTCGAACGCTGAGCGGCCCACGGCACAGCCGAGATCGAGCCCGCGTGGCACGAGGTGCGAAGAGAAATGGGCGGCGGTGCGGACCGGGAAATCCAACGCCTCGCGCATTCCGGTCGGCCACGAGCGGTCAGGCGTTAGAATTTCCTCCGCCGTGCCGAAGTGGAATAACAGGTACTCTGCGAGGATCTTGTCGGACTCGTAAATGGTGCTCACTGTTTGGCTTTCAGTTCGGCTTCGTCGGCGCGGGAGAATCCGTCTTGGGCTTCCTGCAGCGAGATCTTGTGGTCGTGATTGGTGTCGTAAAACTCAATGATCTTGGCGGGCGCTTGGCCGCTGATTTTTGCTGCGGATTTGAGTTCCGGCGCGGTGAGGTAGCCGTCGCCGTTGTCATCCCAGCGATCGAATTTCTGAAGCAGGCCGACCATTTGGCGCTCGACCTTGGTCTTGGGGGTGATCGGCCCGGGACCGTGGGCGCAGGAGGCAATCGCTAGGATTAAAGGACCGGCGAGAAGTTTCATTATGGATTGACGTTGGCGGGGCAAGCGATCACGGGCAAGCTCTGATCCGCTGCATGCAAATCCGTCTCATCGTCGCTGGTAAACCCGCGCTCGCCTATGCCAAGGCTGGCGTGGATGAGTATTTAAAACGCCTCACGCGGGCGGGTGGTCACGAGCTGGTGGTGATCAAGGCGGGCAGCCGCGATGAAGTTTCCGCCCGGCTGCTAGAATCCTCTCGCGGTTGTTTCCGAGTGGCGCTCGATGAGCGCGGCGAGTGTCTAACGACCCGCAAATTTGCCGATAAACTCGATGCGTTAGAAATGCGCGGGGACGTGAAAACGGTGGCATTTCTCATCGGCGCGGCGGACGGCCACAACGCTGAGCTGCGGGAAACGTGCGATCTGGTTCTCACGCTTTCGCCGTTTACACTGCAACACGAACTCGCATTGCTGGTGCTGCTAGAGCAACTCTACCGGGTGGCCACTTTGAAAAGCGGCTCGCCGTATCACCGGGACTGAGCGGGGTCAGCGGCGGTATTGGTTCTGCGGCATCGCGCCGAACTGACCTTGCCCTTGTCCGGCGACCGGACTGTTCCATGGCATTTTACTGGTGTCGGAAACCGGGCCTACCGGGGGTTTCTCCGCCCTATCCGCACACGAAGAAAATCCAATGCCGGTGGCGAGAATCAGCAGGAGCAGAGAGAGTGGGCGCTTCATGGGGGTGAACATAAAAAAAGCCCCGCAGCTTGCAAGCTTGCGGAGCTTTTTGAAAGAAATAAGCAGGGATGGATCAGTTCGAACTCGGCTTGGCGAGGATCACGCGGTCACCCGGCTGGAGCCGGACACCCGGGGCAAGGCTCTCGAGATCGATCTCAGCGATCGTCTGGGTGGGCTCGATGGATGAAGGACGGACGCGACCAATCTTGCGGCCATCGCGTTGGACTAACAAGCTGGTCTGCGGGGTGAAGCCGGAGTTCGATCCGGCGCCGATCACGAGGAATCCCCACTCTTGATTCACGGCGGTGACGACGGCTTCCATCGAGTTTCCACCGATCCGTGAGCTGCGCTCGATCATCCGCTTGGCAAGGCGATCCAACTCGGCACGACCGGTCGCCAAGGTTTTTTCGGCTCCACCGATCAGGGTTTGGAGTTCTTCGAGTTTCGCTTGCTTGGCCTTCTTGTCATCCTCGATCTGAGTGATTTTCTCGGGCAAGGTTTCGAGAGTCACGCCGCCGCCGAGCGCTTCCAAAATTTTGTTAACCTCTTCGAGGGCTTTGGCGAGCTGGGCGAATTCTTCGTCTTGGACTTTCAGGTCACCGTCCAGTTTGGAAAGCTCGCTGGTGAGCGCACTGCCGGCCGACTTGAGGGAGGAAACACTTTGTTCTAGCAGTCCTTGTTTTTCCTGAGAGGTCGCGAGCTTTGCTTTCTCGTCCTTGATGTTTTTGTCGGCAGCTTCGGCCTTGGTGGTGGTTTCTTTGTTTTTCGAAATGGTCTCCATCCGGTCTTTTTCGAGAGCCTCGAACTTGCCGGAATGTTTCATTGAGAAAAATGCAGCGCCGCAAGCAACGACAATGGCGACGATGTAGAGAATGGCTTTCATGAGTTATCCTTAAAGGGGTTTTTACAAGGGTTCCGAGGAATCAGTTGCTGGAGGATTTGGCGGCTTTCGGGGCGGGAACCACGCGATCACCGACCATCAGGGTGGCGTCAGCGGCTAGGGAGTCTGGCACGATGCTGGCGGAGGCGGAACTGCTCTCGACGGCGGTGACTAACAGCTTGGCGATGGTTTCACCGTTGCGCACCACGTTGAGAGTGGAGTTCGCCACGACGCCCGCGTTGTTGCCACCGGCGAGGGTCACGAAACCCCAGTTCGGATAGATCGAGCGGATCTGGGTGTTCAGCGCGGGGAGTGACTGGCCGCTGGTGTAGTTATCAAACTTATCCTTGGTGGCGTTGACCTGGGCATCGGTCGCGGAATTCTGTGCGGTCAGGTTGGCTAGCTTGCCGGTGGCTCCGTCGATGGACACGGCCAATTCCACAAGCTCGGCGCTGGTGGCGCGTAACTTGGCGGCCAGCTCGTTGATGTTACCGGATTTCTCGGTCTTCGCGCGGATGTCGTCGAGCTTCTCTTTGTTGTCGGCGATTTTCTTGGTCTTCTCAGTCACCTTGGCGGTGAGGTCGTCGTTGGCCTTTTTCTGGGTGGCTTCGGCGGTGGATAACTTGTCCACCTCTGCATCCACTCCAGAGATCTCGATTGGCAATGCCGTTAGAACATCTTGTGCCGCTTTCAGCCGAGCCTCGCTCTTCGTGAGGTTCTCTTTCTGGATTTTAGTTTGTTCGATGCTAGTCGCGTAGTGCTCCTTATTTTTAAAAGCAACGAAGGCCGCGAGGGCGAGGACAATAGCTGTGAGGATTCCGAAGACGTTGGCCATGGGGTTTTTTTGTGAGCTTTGAATTCCGTGAGTGGCCAGAGACTAGGAATGTCGAATTGACCTCCGCAACCCCAAATTTCACGGAGTTTCAAACTTCGTTCGACCTTGCCTTTACAAAGCACCCACATCGGGACATCGGTCTCCGCGTCTTATGAAGTCGATCTTGCGCGTCTTTTCTTATCTGCGTCACTACCCCGGCCTAGCAACCGCGCAACTTTTCTGCGCAGTGGGGATGACTTTGGCGGTGTTTGTGTTCCCAAACGCGACCGGTTATGTGATCGATAAAATCATTCCGAATCCCGCGCGGCACGGGGAATTTTCTTTTTGGATTATCACGGCATTACTCGGGTTTTTAGCAAAAGACGGCCTGAATTCGGTCCGGATTTTCATCAATAACATTTTCGAGCAGAAAGTGATCTTCGACATCCGCTCGGATCTTTATGAAAAAATCCAACGCCTGCCACTCCAGTGGTTCGACACGCGGCGCACCGGCGACATTATGACGCGGGTGGTCGAGGACGTGACCAACATGGAGCGGGTGCTGATTGACGGCGTGGAACAGGGCCTCATCGCGGCGCTGCAAGTCGTCGGCATCGGGGTCTTCCTGTTCTATCTGAATCCGACGGTGGCGGCGTGGGCCACCTTGCCGGTGCCGTTCCTCGCGCTGGGCGCGTGGGTTTACTCGACCCAGGGCCGCGACCGCTACCGCAACCAGCGCGACGCCGCATCAGATCTGAATGCCTTGCTGCATGACAACATTTCCGGCGTGCGCCAAATCAAGGCCTACGCGGCCGAACCGGACGAGCACGCCCGCTTCAACCAGTTTTCCGACCTGCTGCGGATCGCCTCGCTGAGGATGATGAAATGGTGGGCGATCTACTCCCCGGGCATGTCGTTCCTGCGGATGACCGGCTATGTGCTGGTCCTCGCCTTCGGTGGCGGGGCGGTGATGCGAGGCGAGCTGACCATCGGCGATTTCACGAAGTTCCTGCTGTTTCTCTCACTCTTCTATGAACCAATCGACCGCTTGAACTCACTGAACCAGATGATTTTATCAGGCCGGGCCGCCGCGGACCGGGTGTTCGAGATCCTGGATTCCGAAGAGGAACCCAACTCCACTGGCGGCGCGCAGCTTCCCGCCACCATCGCCGGGCATGTGCATTTCGAGAAAGTTTCATTCGCCTATCAGGACCAACCGACGCTGCACGGGGTCACGCTGGATGCCCTGGCCGGCCAGACCATCGCACTGGTCGGCTCGACGGGTGCCGGGAAAACCACAGTGCTCTCGCTGTTAGCGCGGTTCTATGAGTCCACTTCAGGCAATATCACCATCGATGGAATCGACATCGGCACGCTGGCGAAATCGTCGTTGCGCGAGCGGCTTGCCTACGTGACTCAGGAGCCGTTTCTCTTCAATGGCACCGTCCGCGAGAACCTCCAACTCGCCAAGCGCGATGCCACCGATGCCGACTTGTGGACCGCCCTGGATGCCGCCCATGCAGCCACCTTTGTTAGAGAGCTTCCGGAGCAACTCGACACCAACGTCGGCGAGCGCGGCGTGAAACTCTCAGGCGGGGAGAAACAGCGCCTGTCCATCGCCAGGGCGCTGCTCAAGAATGCGCCGATCCTGCTGCTCGACGAGGCCACCGCGTCCGTCGATTCCGAGACCGAGCGGCAGATCCAGGACGCGCTCGACCGGTTGATGGAAAACCGCACCGCGTTCGTCATCGCCCACCGACTGTCCACGATCCAGAACGCGGACCGGATCTATGTCTTGGAAAAAGGCGAGGTCATCGAGCAAGGCACTCACGCCACGCTGTTAGCCCGAGGCGGGAAATATGCCGAACTCTGCCAGAAATCTTTCCTCGCCCCGGATCCGTCACACGCTGCCACCGAGGAACAATGCCTTTAGGGATGGGGTGGAATTTCAAATGATTTCATGATCCCGAAAGGGATTACAGAAGGTAGCCTAGGGTCGAGGAGTGCTCGCGACAATCACCCCAGGCAGGGCAAGCTCTTGAATCCTCACCCTGAAAGGTGTGCCGGAAGCGTCACCACCACCACTGACCTTCACGACTTTTACGTCCCGCTGCTGGGGTCGAATCCTTCTGAAATCAAGGCTCCCCGGGATTTCTCATCTCTCGCCCACCCGCTCCGCCACTTTTCTTAAAATCACGGGAGTGGCGGGATTTTGGAGCAGTGCCTCTGCCAGTTTCTTCACCTCCGCTCCGCCGCCGTCCCCGGCGATGGAGAGTGCCGTGACCTGCACGGCCAGCGTGATGTTAGGATCTGCGGCCAAAGCCAGCGCCTGCTGCCGGACTTTCGCCAGCCTCTGCTCCTGTCGGTCCCGTTCGTAGCCCCGGCTCAAGGCGATCAGGGCGATCAGGGCGATCAGGGCGGTGCCGGGGGTGGTTTCATCGGAGCTTGCCACCGCTTTCCACAGGGCGGTGTCAATTTCCTCCCGCGCTCCGTATTGTTCCCACAGATGCCCGAGATGCTGCTATCGCCAAATTTTCCGCCAGGCCATCCCACGGCGGATCCTGCAGGCGCATCACCGTCAGCAACTCGTCCGACAGCCATTGCATCGAGCCCTTGCCCATACCCTCCGGCACTTCCTTTCCCGAAAGGAATGACAACGCAGACTCACGCTCTTCGTTGGAAAGCGAAATCCCCCGCATCCCCTGGAGCTGCCGCACCCGCTCGTCCACCGTCTGCTTCCCATTTCCCAACACCTGTAGCGGCCGTCTGCTAGTCCCGGCAGAGCTTTGCGGAGACGGATGACTGTCGCTGACTGTCGTTGCATCAACCCCGCTCCCACCAACCTCCGTCTTCTGCCCACCGTTCGACTTCCTCGTCTTTAAAACATCCCTTCCTGACCCGCTGGGAGCTACCGCATGGCTGGCTGATCCAGTCGTCCATCCATCACGCACCGCCAGCCACAGCCCGACTCCCCCGGCGATCACAACCAAGATCACGCCGAGAAACAAAAGCCTTCTCTGACGCTGTGCTTTGGGGGAAAATTGGGACTGGCTCATCGTTTACTGGATCTATTTGCGTTATCACTCAACCTCACATTTCCACCAATGTCTGTTATTTGGGACCGGAAATTTGGACCCCGAGACGACCCCGGAGACTCCAAGCCCAAGAGTGGGCTGTGTTGGGAAGCTCCGCGCCGCACCGCTTGGAACATTACGGAGCCTCACGAATACAAGCTAACTCTTCGTCCGCCACTTAATTCCCCCAGATCGCCTTCGCGCTGGTCGGCAGTTTGGCCGGACAGGTTTCCGACTCCAGTTCCAGCACCACGATTTCATTCTCGGCATCGCGCTTCATCCAAGAGCCCGGCAGGAAGATCGTCCGCGACGGCCCGGCTTTCCAATAGCGGCCGAGGTTGCGCCCGTTGAACCACACCATTCCGCGGCCGAAGCCGCGCAGGTCCAGCCAGGTGTCGCAAGGACCGCCGATCTTCAGCTTGCCGCGATAGAGCGTGGCGCTTCCCAAGGTTTTGCCTTCCTGGATTTCCTGATAGCTGGCGGTCGGAGGTGCCTGCATCGGCAGCCCCACTTGCTCGAAGGGGCCGAGTTCCTTACCGGCGAACATCACGGGAGCTTGCAGGCCTTTGCGCTCTTCCTGCATGAATTTGCCGTAGTTGATCCGTCCCATGTTCTCGACCAGCAGATCCAGCCGGTGCTTGCCCTCCGGGAATTTTGAGGGAAACTGCCGCACTATTGGTCGATCTGCCGGAGATTCCTAGCAGCTTGCCATCCAGCAGTACTTCCACCCGGTCCTTCACTGCACCGAGCGCAAGTTCGCCTTCCTGCGGGCCGTCCAGGTTTGTCCGGTAGAGGATGAATCCCGTGCTTTGGCCGAGGTCCTCCATCGTTTGCAGGGTCGGGCTTGTTTTCCCTGCCGGCATCGCGTCCATCAGGCGGCATTGTTCGAGGACTGACCCGAATGGCACTAACTTAAGCAGAAAACATGCATTTTCAACGGGTTGCGTAAGCTTGGCATCGACGCCACGGGCGGCGGCTTTTTCCC
>JAYTEI010000219.1:0-16218 GCA_043735445.1 Akkermansiaceae bacterium
AAATCCACCCTCCTCAACGGTCTCTTCGGCCACGACCTCTGCCGCGTCAGCAACCTGCCGGAAACCGAGCGCGTCTTCTACTATCAGTTCGGAAATCCAGCGCACGATGTCGAGGTCACGCCGGTGTTAGAGGAACGTTATCGCCCGCTGAGTTTCCTCCGCGATTTCAACCTGCTAGACACCCCCGGCACCAACTCGGCAGTCGCAGGCCACCAGCAAATCACCGCCCGCTTCTTACCGACCGCCGACCTCATTCTGTTCGTCTTCCCAGTCACCAACCCGTGGGCAGCGTCCACTTGGAATTTCATTTCCCAGCTCTCGCCGGAGAGCCTCAAGCAGGTCGTCCTCATCATCCAACAAGCGGACAAGCGCGAGCCCGTGGACATCAGCGTCATCCGCGGCCACATGGCGGATCTCGCGGTGAAACGCATCGGCCACGTTCCGCCGATCTTCGCCGTTTCAGGAAAAACTGCCTGCGAGGCCAAGCGCAGTCACCCGCTCGCCCACGGACTCTTCAAGGCCAGCGGCTATCAGGAGTTAGAGAACTTCATTTCCCAAAAAATCTGCGATGCTCCCGAGCGCAGAGAGGCTCTCGAAAGCTGGCGCAGCCAAGCCGCCTCCGCGCTGCGAGCGGTGGAAGATCACGTCGATGACCAAACTCACGCGCTCAATACCCAGGGCCGTTTCCTCGACACCATCGAGCGGGAAATCGACGACATTCGCGAGCGCTTCGTGGTCCGGCTGCCGCGCCACCTAGCCGGCGTGGCCGAGATTTTCGAGACCGAAGCCATCTGGGTTTCCAAGCGCCTGCGGCGGCGGCTCGGCGTGATTCCGTCGTTCATCCGGCTATTCACGGGCGACCGCACTGGCCCGCAAATGGAAGCTATTTTCGTCGAGCGCTTGCAATCCGCCGTCGAGGCCGTGGCCGAGAAGGACGGCGTCGAAGTGGTCGAGTTTTGCCGCAGCCACTGGAGCGAACTCGGCGCGCGGGTGAAGGAAGCGATGGCCGTGGATCTCGGCAGCTCCGGCCCGCTCGGCGAAACGCTGGCCGCCGCTAAAAAACGTTTCGTCTTGCGGCTCGGTCGCGCCGCCCGCCAGGGCATCGGCAACCTCAAAGTCCGCAACCAGCTCGACAAAGAAATCCGCCGCCGCAACGTCGCGCTCAAATCCTTCACCTTCATGCTGCTGCTGCTCACCACCGCCGGTGCCACCTGCGGTGCGCTCGCTGTGCCGTGGGCACCCGCCATCCTCTGCGGCCTCGCCGCCGTCTTTCTAACCGGCGGCATCCTCACCGCGTGGATCACCCGCAAGTCGATCACCGCCGAGTTTCAAAAGCGTCTGCTAGACACCTGCGGCGGCTTCGCCAGCACCCTCCGCTCAGACTACGAGGAAGCATTGCGCATCGTCTTCCAAGACTACGCCTCCTCGCTAGCCGCCGTTAGAGCACACCTCGCCCGCGAGAAAATCGCCATCGAGCCAAGGCTCAAACGCTGGCAAGAGCTATTTCTAACATTGAAGGCGATCGAGCAGGAATTGTGACGCCATGGACTGTGTTCTTCCATCGTCCTTGCAGTCGCGTGGGGGACTGCTAGATCTGGCTCCGCGCTGGGACAGCTCCGGCGGCTATCCACTGGCATTCATGCGAACCCTAATCAACCGATGACCCAGCAGCGCTTTCACCACGGGCAATTCGCCGACGTGAACGCCTTGGTCGCGTTGAAAAAATCCCAACGCATCTCGGTTTGCATCCCAACGCTCGACGAGGCGGACACCATCGGCGCGATCGTTTCGATCATCCGCGAGACGCTCGTTAGAAGCCACGGCTTCGTCGATGAAATCTTGGTGATCGACTCCGGCTCCGAGGATGCGACTCGTGAAATCGCAGCGGCAGCGGGGGCCACGGCCTATCTAGCAGCCGACATTTTGCCCGGCGAAGTGCGCCACCACGGCAAGGGCGAAAACTTGTGGAAGGCGCTCCACGTCGCCAGCGGCGAGATCATTTGTTATATCGACGGCGACATCTCGAACTTCCACCCCGGCTTCATCACCGGGCTGACGGGTCCGCTGCTAACCGAGCCGGGAATCGACTATGTAAAGGCGTTCTACGAGCGGCCGCTGGCCTACGGCGATGAGTCACATTCCACCGGCGGCGGGCGCGTTTCCGAGATCCTCGTGCGGCCGCTGATCTCGTTGTTTTACCCCGAACTCGGCGGCATCTTGCAACCTCTATCCGGCGAGTACGCCGCCCGCCGTACAACCTTGGAGTCGCTCGCATTTCCCGTCGGCTACGGGGTGGAAATCGCCCACCTCATCGACCTCGCCCGCGACGGGAAAATCCACCGCATTGCCCAGACTGACTTGGTGAAACGCGTGCACCGGAACCGGGATGATGGCGAGCTCGGCAGCATGGCCTTCGCGATCCTGCGGGTGGTCCTGCGCCGCCTCCAGCGGGACGGAAAAATCGCGCTCGCCACCCCCCTCCCCGATCTCTACCAGTCGTGGGCGGTGGACGGAGATAGCATTCACCTGCTGTCGCAAATCATCCCCGAACCCGAGCGCCCCGCCATCAATCCATTCCCGAATCACGGATGAAACCGCCGCTCCAAAGCGAGATCAACGAGACCGCCACGGCCTTCCAGATCTTCATGATCATCCTTTCGGTCTATGTGCTCGGTGCCCTTTTCGTGGACGGCATGTATGACCTCTCGCCCGAGATGGATGGGCTGATCAACCAGATCGACTTCATCGTCTGCATCATTTTCATGGGCGATTTTTTCTATCGGCTCCACCGTGCGCCTTCGAAGTTGAAATTCCTGCGTTGGGGTTGGATCGACTTCATTTCGAGCATCCCGATGCTGAGTGTTTTCCGGGGTGGAAATGTGATCCGCATCGTGCGGATTTTCCGCATTCTGCGGGCCTTTCGCTCGGTGAGAATTCTCCTCAAGTATCTGTTAAAAAACCGCTCGCAGAATACGTTGGTCTCCGTGGGAGCTATTTCCTGCATGGTCGCGATGGGCGGCTCGATGGCGATTCTCCGCTTGGAACAAGCCATCCCCACCGGCAATATCAAGACTCCGTCCGACGCCCTCTGGTGGTCCATCGTCACCATCACCACGGTCGGCTACGGCGACCGTTATCCCGTCTCAGATGGTGGCCGGATCGTCGCGGCCATCTTGATGATCGTCGGGGTGGCGTTGTTCGGCACCTTCACCGGTTTTGTGGCCAGCCTGTTTGTGGAGCCGGACATCAAGCGTGAGGAAAACGAGGTCCACGCGCTCGCCCAGCAGATCAAAGCGCTGCGGGGTGAAATCCAAGCCATTGATGACAAGATTTCCCGCCAAAACCGTAAGGTGAACCGCGACAACCAGAAGAAGCTCGCGGCAAATCAGCAACCGCCGCCACCCCAAAATCCAGCGGCCTAACATCCTCAGGAAACCAATGATGATCTCTCGTTTCCTCGCCTGTTTGCTATGCATCCAAGCCGCCTCACCCGCTGCCGAGCTGCCCGCGCTAGGACTGATGTTGGACTTGGATGCAGCGAAAGGCGTCGGCTTGGAAAACGGCACCCGCGTCGCGAAATGGGTCAGCGAGGTGCCCGGGCATCGTTACGAATTCCACCAGCGGGACGAAGGCCGCAAGGAACCCGGCTCCGGCAGACCGACCTTGCGGGAAAACGTGGTGGAACTAGGCGGCGCACCCGCGCTGGCGTTTCTCCAACAGGAACTGGTCTGTCCGGCCGAGGACGCCTTCGACTCACTGACCACCGGCAAAGGCCACACCTGGGCGGCGGTGGTGGCCGTCCACCCGCAGCGGGTCGGTCTAGCAGAGGTGAATTCGTTTTTCGGAAATCTCCGCAATTCAGGAAACTACGAGGGCATGTGGGGCTGTTTCATGGACGACAACCGCCCGTGGTATGGCGTGCGGAACGGTCTCAGCTTCGGCAGATTTGATGCGAACAACCCGCAGTTGCTCGCGCCCGTTGCGTTCGTGCCCGGACGATTTCACCTGCTCATCGGCCGCATGGGAGCTGGAACTGGCGGGGTCCGGCTGGATTTTTTCATCGACAGCGCAGAACCCACCGCCACTGCCAGCGTCCCAGTTTCCGCCGCGGCGAACCCTTCGAAAATGGCGGTTGGCCAAGAGCGGGACGCCATCCAGCACCCCGGCCACGAATCGTTCGATGGTGAAATCGCGCGCTTGCTGATCTGGCAACGCCCGTTAGACGATGCCGAACTCGGTCAAGTCGTCGCGCTCCTGCAAGGGCGGTATCGGCTGGTGGCCAAGTGATTTCAGCGAAAGCCGCAGGGGAGGCTCCTCGCGTGCTCATCATCGCTGCGAGGATGACGTTGGTACCGATGACGGCACGCATGGCAGTTGGAAGGCACAGGAATTACATGGATGTTAGTTTCAGGCGAAATGAATTTCGCGGTCCAATTCGCAGGAAACCACCTTTGACGTCCTCGGCTTGAAGAAGCACATTCCGCCCGCCATGGCTTTTGCGGATGTTTTTCCTGAACTTTTGAAGCGCCCGACGCCGTTGATGCGGCGGTTTCTCCAGCTTGTGTCCGAGGAAACGGGCGGACCGTTAGAGACGCTCGCGCGGCAGAGCCAGCAAGTGACGCGGCGGCATTTCGGGAAAACCATGCGGTTGTTCGCGCCGTTGTATGTCTCTAACGAGTGCGTGAACAATTGCAGCTACTGCGGGTTCTCGCGCGATGCGGGGATTTTCCGGACGACGCTGACGGTCGATCAAGTGGTGACGGAGGCGCGGCATTTGCACGGGCTGGGATTTAGAAATGTCCTGCTAGTGGCCGGCGAGCATCCGAAGTTTGTTTCTGAAGGCTATTTGCAAAACTGCTTGGACGCGCTCAAGCCGTTCATCCCCACGCTGGCGCTGGAAGTGGGGCCGCTGGAGGACGACCAATACGCCGAAATCGTCGGCCACGGCGCGGAGGGATTGGTGGTCTATCAGGAGACCTATCATCGCGAGACTTACACCCAGCTTCACACGGCGGGGCCGAAGAAGAACTTCGACTGGCGGCTGGATTGCCCGGAGCGGGCGTATGCCGGTGGCTTCCGGCGGATCGGGATCGGGGCGCTGTTCGGGCTGGCGAATTGGAAATTCGAGGCGCTCGCGCTGTGTGCGCACCTTGAGTATCTCTATCGGAATTGCTGGAAGGCGCAGTTTACCGTGGCATTTCCCCGGATGAGGCCTTACGCGGGAAATTACGAATACCAGCCGGACCCGGAGCTTTACTTGCCGGACAAGGCGTTCGTGCGACTGATCGCGATTTTCCGGCTGCTGTTTCCGCAGGTGGGCATCGTCGTTTCCACCCGCGAGCCGGCACCGCTGCGGGATGCGATCGCCACGCTCGGGGTGACCCACATGTCCGCCGGGGCGAAGACGGAACCGGGCGGCTACACCGGCGCAGGCAGCGATGACCTTCACCTAACCGTCAAAGGCCGGCGAGTGGAGATCCAGGCAAAATCCGGCTGCGAGAAGGCGACCGAGCAATTTCAAATCCACGACACCCGCAGCCCGGCGGAGGTCGCGGCGATGCTGCGCGGGCTGAATCTCGATCCGGTGTGGAAGGACTGGGACGAGTCGCTGCTGGCACTGGCTTGATGTAAAAAAGTGTCCCGGCTGTCTCAGCCGGATGTGGAAGACCCGGCTGAGACAGCCGGGACACTTTCTCCGACGAACGCTGGCTTGACTTCGTGGGATGCGATTCAATAACTGTTCCGCTTTGTAGATATTCACCCCGAACCGCACCCTCTTATTTTGAAACTCCCACTCCGAGCCGGTTTTCTAGCGGCCTTGCTGATCCTTCCCGGCTCGCGTGCTTCGGCGGCAGTTTATTATTCGAAGCGACTGCTGTTCGATTCGTCCACCGGCTACATGGAAAGTTATGTGAATGGGGATTGGTACCGCGGCAGTGCGGTGGTGGCGCGGGATTCTCGGCTGATTTATTCGTGCGGGCATTTGTTCTATGAAAACGGGGTGTGGGCCACTGACTACGAGTTTTACCGCGCCTACGATAGCAGCAGCTCGCCCGATCCCGCGAACGGTGCTGCTCCCCGCGGGTTTCGCTATTTCACCAGCTACGCGGACAATGCGGACACCTACGGCGGAGACTCTTCGCGGACATTTGCCTACGATTTCACGGTGCTTTACGGCAGGGATTCATTCGGCCCGGCGGTGGGAACTTGGGCGGACGGCGGCGAGGTGCTGAGGTCGGATCGGCAAAAGCGGATCGTCGGTTATCCGGCCACGGTCGAGCGCACGGGCGAGTCGGGATACAGTTACCAGCACGCGACGGATGCGTTCACGACCCAGAGTTACCAAATCCGCAGTGCTTACTATTCCTTTGACAATGTCTCCACCGGTGAGGGCAACAGCGGAGGACCGATCTTCGTTTGGGACGCGGCGGGCACCGACTATTTGCTGGCAGGTGTTCTGATCTCGGGAAGCTATGATACGGCTGGGGTTTACGCTCTGAACGCTTCATCGTCCGGCATGGCCTCCGCCGCACTTGGAGTTAAAAACATGAGTGCGACGTTTAGCAATTCCGAGTCCTTGCTGCTGCCAGACGCAGGCGGCAGCTACTCAAGCCGCACCGCCAGCGCCTCGGGATTTTCCGAAAATATCACCGGGCTGAAGTTCAGCGTGTCCATCAGCACGCCGCGCCGTGGGGATTTAAATGTGTATCTCAAGTCGCCGAGCGGTCGCGTCCGCTGGATTCACAAAGCATCGAGCAACACTGCCGATAACCTCGTCGTCAACCAAGCGGACTACACGACGACCTTCCGCGGCTACGCGGCTAACGGAACTTGGCAATTGAAAATGCGCGACATCTTGGCCAGAAACCGGGCGACGTTCAATCGGTTCAGCGTGACGGTGACAGCACCCGGTCAGTGACCTGATCCGCAGTTCCTGATCAAGATCATGGCGACGCCCCGGACCCTACGCGTTTGCGTCCTCATCAGCATTTTACTGGTGCTGATTCTGGGTTGGTGGGGATTTCTCAAACGCCCGTCTGAGCCTAAGTCGAGTGCGCCGACGCTGGGGGTCGGCCAGCGGAAAGTTGGGGGAAATGTGGATCGCGAGAGCACTCCCAGGGCAAAGGTTCACGCGCTGATTCGCAGTTCTATCCAGGATTTCCGCAGCGATCCCGATGCGGCGCAGGCGGCGATTCTGTTGCGGAGCTTGCAGGATGGCATCCGCAAGGCACCAGAAGAAGAGGCCGCGGCGGCGGTCGTCGCATTTCTAAAAACCGGTGACGACGCGCCAACCGGACTGCCTTTCACCGTCGGCCCGGACGGGATGATGGAGGCGGTTCCCAGCGTGCGCTTGGCATTGCTCGGTCTGCTCCCGTCGCTCGAGCCAGAGGCGGCCCTAGAGGTCGCCCGCGAAATCATGGACCAGCGGACTTCGGCGGATGAGTATGCGCTGGCGCTGCGCAACATGGCTTGGAACGACTTGGATGGTGACCTGAAAAGCGAATTGTCCGCCCGCTTCATGGATCTGCTAAAATCGCCATGGCTGGATCAGCCATCGGCGGGATTTCTCGAAGCCTTCGACATCGCGGTAGAGGTGGGCGGCGGGGCGATGTTTGACCGCTTGATCGCGCTGGCCAGCGAGGCCACGGCCAAATCCAACCCGGCGGCGAGTCGGGCGGCGTTTATGTCGCTGGACCGGTTGATCGTCCGAGATCGTGCGCTGCTAATCACCGCATTTTCGGCCGATGCCGGGTGGATGGATTTTGCGCCGCAACAACGGGCAGCATTGATGTCCCGCCTCGACATCACAGAGCCGAGGCAGCGGGACGTTTTCAGCCGCTATCTTGCCGCCGATTCCCTTGCAGCCGGGGAGTTGGAATACTTCGCGAAGGTCTTCCCTAACGAAAATTTCCTCTACGGCCACCGTCTGGTCACGGCCGACGACGCCACCCCGACGATCGACGAAGTAAAGGCAGCCGACGGCCGCGTGCTCGGGGAGCTAGACGCGCTGGAGGCGACGGTTCCAGATGCGGCGAAGAGCGCGATCCGGACAATCCGGGAACGGTTGAAACGATAAGGACGGCCTCAACCCTCTTGAGAGTTTCTTCCGGCAAAGCAGCTTTGACGCGAGGAAGATCTCTCGGCAGTGTGGCTCCCACATGACCGCCCTGGAAGCCCTTGTCGCCCTCAACATGCTGCCAAAAATCGGGCCAGTGCGAGTCCGCCGTTTGCTCGAAGCGTTTGGCGATCCGGCGTCCATCCTCGGCGCGGCCAAGGATCGGTTGATGCGGGTGGACAGCATCGGCGAGGAAACGGCAAAAATTCTGCACGGCTGGCAAGACCACGCCGATCCCCTCACCGAAATCCGCGAAGCCGCTGAGCGCGGAATTTCCATCGTCACCCAAACCGACGACGACTACCCGGCCCCGCTGCGGGAAGCCTACGATCCGCCGCTGTTGTTGTATGTGTGGGGAAAATTGGAGGCGCGGGACAAACACGCCATCAGCGTCGTCGGCTCGCGACGGGCGACCCATTACGGCACGCAGGCGACCAAAAAGCTTTCCTATCAGATTGCGCAGGCCGGTTTCACGATCATTTCCGGTCTCGCCCGTGGCATCGACACCGCCGCCCACGAAGCGGCGGTCGCGGCGAACGGCCGCACCATCGCCGTGCTCGGCTCCGGGCTTGCCAAACTCTATCCGCCGGAAAATCTCGCGCTCGCGGAAAAGATCGCCTCGGGCTTCGGCGCGGTGGTTTCCGAGTTCCCGCTGCACACCTCGCCCGATCCACAGACTTTCCCGATGCGCAACCGCATCGTCGCCGCGTGGGCGCGGGCGGTGCTCGTCGTCGAATGCCCAGCGTGGTCGGGATCTCTAATCACTGCGAATCTCGCCTCTGAGTATGGCAAGCCGATCTTCGCCGTCCCCGGGCCGATCGACAAACCGACATCCGCCGGTTGCAACCAACTCATCCGCGACGGCGCTACCCTCGTCGCCGACGCCAGCCACCTGCTAGACGACCTCGGCGAACTTCCCTTCGCCCGCAAGGCCACCCTCGCAGAACCCGCCACGGAAATCCCCGAACTGCCGGAAGAGGAAGCCGCCGTTTTCGCCGCAGTGATGGTCGATGAGTCGTCGGTGGACATGATCATCGAGCGCTGCGGCCTGCCCGCGCATGTGGTGACGGCGAATTTGATGAAGCTGGAAATGCGGCGGCTGGTGCGAGCGTTTCCCGGATTCCGATATGCGCGGCGGTGATCCAAATGTGTCCCGGCTGTCTCAGCCGGGTTACAAAGTGTTCCGACTGTCTCAGTCGGAAGCAGAGCCACAGCCAAATCCGGCTGAGACAGCCGGGACACATTCTCTAAAACCCCTCGATAAATCCGCGCCGATCCTCAAGACCCGCCGCATTCTCCCCCACTGGTCGCAGACCGGCTGCACTTATTTCGTCACCTTCCGCCTCGCCGACTCAGTCGCAGCTCCGGTCTGGAAACAATGGCGAGACCAACGCACGACTTGGCGGGAAACCCATCCAAAACCATGGGACAGCGAAACCCAGAAGGACTACAACGCGAAGTTCCCCGCCCAGATGGAACTCTGGCTGGATGCCGGATACGGCTCCTGCGCCCTCCAAGATCCGACGCTCCGCGACATCGTGGTGAATGCCATCCACCATTTCGACGGCGAGCATTTCACGCTCGGAGACTACGTGCTGATGCCCAATCACGTCCATGTTCTCCTAACACCGCATGAGGGTCACGCCCTCGACGACATCCTCACCGGTTGGAAGCGTGTCTCAGGCCATGCGATTCTCAAACAAACCGGACTACCCAAGCCATTCTGGATGCAGGAAGACTTCGATCACGTCGTCCGCAGCGAGCGGCAGTTACAACATTTCCAAAACTACATCGCGGACAATCCGCAGAAGGCCAAGCTCCGGCCTGGCACATGGACGTATTGGACGAGGAGTTAGAAAGTGTCCCGACTGTCCCAGTCGGATTCATTCAAAAATCCGGCTGAGACAGCCGGGACACATTCTGCACGACGAGCCGCAGGATCGAACTGCAATCTGCGCGGATTCTTCCCGGCAATCACCTGCCATCCACGGCTTTGGCTTGCTGATTTCCAGCCACTTGAGCATCCAAGAAATCCTTGGCCAGGTTCTTGCGAGAGGCGTCGGAAGTTCCTCGATCAATCCGATGAGGACACCACACCCCAACCATTCAGCATCATGAAATCCACAACCGATCATTCCGACGGGGAACTCCATCACCTGTTTGTTGACCAGCTCCGCGACATTCTCTGGGCTGAGAAGGAATTGGTGAAAGCCCTGCCAAAAATGGCCAAGGCGGCGGTCGATCCCAAGTTGCGCGAGGCGTTTACCAAGCATCTCGCAGAAACCAAAAACCAGGTCGTCCGCTTGGGGAAAGTCTTCGAAGGACTCGGTCTCGCCGCGCGAGCCAAGAAATGCCCGGCCATGGAAGGCCTGCTCAAGGAAGGCGACGAACTCGCCGAAGACTACGCGGATTCCAGCGCACTCGACGCCGCGCTCATCACCGCTGCGCAAAAAGTAGAGCACTACGAAATCGCCTCTTACGGGACGCTGCGGGCTTTCGCCGAGCGCCTCGGCTACACGGATGCGGTCAAACTGCTGACCGCAACCCTCGAAGAAGAAGGCAACGCCGATCATGCATTGACCGCCATCGCCACCGGTGGAGTCAATGAAATGGCGGTCGCCTGATTCACCAGACGAAACCAAACCACAGCGCACCCGTCCGGGCATCTCCGGGCGGGTGCGTTTTTGCAATGTGTCCCGGCTGTCTCAGCCGGGAGAATTCGAAAATTTCACCAATCGGCTTGCCAAGTCCATGCTTGCCAGCCTAGTCCCTCCACCCAGCGCCGCTCAACGGCCCTCTTTCACCATGGGAAAAACACTCATCATTGCCGAAAAACCCAGCGTCATGACCGACCTGAGCAAGGTCCTCACCAAAGTTCTCGGCAAGTTCGAAAAACAAGGCACTGGCCGGGATATTTTCTTCGAAAACGACACCGCCGTCATCACGTCCGCCGTCGGTCACTTGGTCGAGCTGCGGATGCCGATGGGGCCAAATGGCAAGAAACTGCCATGGAATTTCAGCGTGCTCCCTGCGATCCCCGAAAAGTTCGACCTCGACCCGATCCCGGACTCGGAAGCCCGCCTCAAGCAGGTTCTCAAGCTCGCGAAACGCAAGGACGTCAGCGACATCGTCAATGCCTGCGACGCCGGCCGCGAGGGTGAGCTGATTTTCCGCTACATCATGGAAATCGGCCAAATCGAGAAGCCCGTGAAACGGCTGTGGATGCAGTCGATGACCAATAATTCCATTCTCGAAGCCTGGGAAAACCTGCGCCCCGGCGAGCAAATGAAGCCGCTGGCCGATGCCGCAAAGTGCCGCTCTGAGTCGGATTGGCTGGTCGGCCTCAACGCCACCCGTGCGCTCACTTGCTTCAATTCCCGCCACGGCGGCTTCAACATCACCGCCGCCGGTCGCGTCCAAACGCCGACGCTTGCGATCCTCGCCCAGCGCGAGGCCGAGATTCAGGCGTTCCGGCCCACGCCGTATTTCGAGGTCCACGCCACCTTCGGCGTCGAGGCCGGCGAATACCTCGGCAAGTGGATCGACGAGAACTGGAAGAAGGACGAAAACGCGCCGCTCTCCAAGCCCGAGCGGCTCTGGGACCAGCTCACCGCCGAGACCATCCAAGCGCGTTGCCAAGGCAAGACCGGCAAGATTTCCGAGGAAAAGAAGGCGAACTCGCAGATTTCCCCGCAGCTCTACGACCTCACCACACTCCAGCGTGAAGCGCCGTTTTCCGCGAAGGGCACCCTCCAAATCGCCCAAGCGCTTTACGAAAAGCACAAGATGATCACCTACCCGCGGACCGATTCGCGGTATTTGCCAGAGGACTACACCGGCAATGTTAGAGAGACGATGCAGGACGTGGGCAACAGCGACCTCGACGTGGCGAAATACGCCAAAGCCGTGCTGGCAGGCAGTGCCGAAAACGGCCCGCGCCTCCACAAATCCCGCCGGATCTTCGATAGCAAAAAAGTCTCCGATCACTTTGCGATCATCCCGACCGGCAAGTTTTCCAAGCTCAGCGAGGCCGAGCAGAAGCTCTACGACATGATCGTCAAACGCTTCATCGCCGTCTTCTATCCGTCCGCCGAGTTCGAGCAAACGACCCGCTTGACTCGTATTGACGGAATGAAAGAAGGGGGCACAGGCGTCCCGCCTGTTTCTTCAGACACCTTCAAAACGGAAGGCCGGATCCTCGTCAAACCCGGCTGGCTCGAAGTTTACGGGAGACGACCCGGTGTCGCCGCCGGAAAGGACGAACTCGTCCCCGTGCGTGCCGGAGAAACCGCCCACGCCGATCCCGTCGTCGTCCTCGCCGAGGAAACCAAGCCACCGGCCCGGATGACCGAATCCACACTCCTTTCCGCGATGGAAGGTGCCGGTAAACTCATTGACGACGAGGCACTCCGAGAAGCCATGGCCGAGCGCGGCCTCGGCACGCCCGCCACCCGCGCGGCCACCATCGAGGGTCTCATTTCCCAGAAATACCTCGCCCGCGAAGGCCGCGAGTTGTTCGTTTCCGGCAGCGGCATGAGGTTGATTTCCCTCGTGAGAGAAATGGACATCGAGGGTCTTTACTCGCCGAAACTCACCGGCGATTGGGAATTCAAACTCCGCCAAATGGAGCACGGCCACCTCAAGCGCAGCGATTTCATGAAGGAGATCATCTCCTACACCAACGAGATTTGCACCAAGGCCCGCTCCGCCGCCGACCTCGCGAAAAGCGAAGTTTTCGACGACCTCAAAGTCGCCTGCCCGATCTGCGGCGCGCCTTCGCTCAAGCAAACCGAAGCCACCTACGAGTGCCGTGAGCCGGAGTGCAAATTCAAAGCGAAAAAGCACATCGCCGGCCGCCTGCTCACCGAGGAGGAAGCAATCCAACTCTTCACCACCAAGCTCGTCGGCCCGCTCACCGGCTTTCGCTCGAAGTTCAACAAACCCTTCGACGCCGCGCTCGAACTGGACGCGAAATTCAAGATCAACTTCGTCTTCGAAGGTGACGACCGCGACGGCCCGCCCGAACTCACCGAAGACCATTTCATCGGCGAAGCCAAAACCGAGGAAGGCAAGTCCTACAAAGTTTTCGCCACCGACAAGGCCTACCACGTCCCCGAGATCGTCACCAAGAAGGACCCGCACGGCATCCGCATCGGCAAGTCCATCCTCCAATGCGAAATCCCGCGCGACCAGATGCTCAAGCTCATCGGCCGCGGCAAGACCGACGTCCTCAAAGGCTTCGTTTCTAACCGCACCAAGCGCAAGTTCGACGCCCATCTCACCTTCGACGTGAAGGACGGCAAGATCGGCTTCGATTTCCCGCCGCGGCCGGTAAAAAAGGTCGCAGCCAAGAAGACCGCAAAGGCGAAGGAGGCTTGAAAAAGTAGTTCAGGACTTCAGTCCGTATCGCCCAAGTTTTACTGCTATTTCAAAGACACCTGCTCCCGATGATCATCGGGAAGCAGGTTTCTGTTTTAGAGAGACTCAAGAATGAAACCTCTCGGGTAAGAAGACGAACCGTGCGGACCACCGCCCGGCAAAAACAAGGGTGCGCTTTAGACGATGAAATGAGCCCGGTTGCTGCTACTTGCTCTGGTGTAGAGAAGCAAAATCTAGTCCACAAACGGATTCACCACCTTCACCCCGTCATACTCCTGACCGTTTCCAAGATCCTCGGAGTAAACCAACGCACAATCGGTTTCTCGGGCTGAGGCGAGGATGAGGGAATCCCAGTGCGAGACCTGATAGCGGGAATGGATGAGCCGGGCGGTGAGGAACGTACCAACCGTTAGCGGCGCAACGGGAAATAACAACCAGCGGCTCAGCCAGTCGTTTTCCTGCTGTGCGGTGAAATTCAATTTCGAAACATTGCGCGCGTTCACGGTGAATTCATTGAGCACTTGCACGGAGAGCTGCAGACCGCGCTGGCGGAGTAACTCGCGGGCAATCCGGGTTTTCCGCTCGTTAGAGACGGATTCGTCGGCGGCGTAAATCAGGACGTTCGTGTCAACGAAGGCGTTCGGCATAAATCTCGTCGCGTGTCAGAGGTTTCAAGGGTTCTGTCCTTGCTTGTCCGCGCCCATCGGCGATGCGGTAAAGCTCGTCGAGCGCGGCGACGCGGTGATTTTCCCGTTCGTCCTCCTCACCCGCCTGCTTCGCCAGAAACTCCTTCACCATCGCACTGACCGACGTGCCCTCCTGAGCCGCCCGAATCCGGGCCTTGCGGTAAGTTTCGTCATCAATTTTCAACGTGATGTTTTTCATGACTGTGCTGCACAGTAGAGCTATCAATTTTGTAGGTCAAGGGAGGAGTCGTTCAGGCCATCGGGGAATCGCATCCGGCACGCCCTTCCGGACAACCTCGTTAGACATCTCCGGTCTGGCGGAAAGCATTTCACGAAAAATCCCGCTGGCAGGCGGTAGCCATCGTTTCGTTAGGCTGCAATGAGAAGATGGCTGGTCATGATTCAACGAAAACGCCGCTCCGCGACGCTGGTGGGACACACAATGGAAATTGACCCAATGGAGTCCGCGACTGCGGCGAAAGACGAGGCCGGAGTGCGGGCGCAAGCGAGCCGGCTGGGTTCGTGGGTCGCGATCACGGTGGCACTGCTCGCGACCTTCCTCGGCGTTTGCAAGGTCAAGGACGACAACATCGTCCAGGCAATGCAACAGGCCCAGGCGGACAAGCTCGACCACTGGAATTTCTATCAGGCCCGCAACCTCCGCGAGGAAGTCGCCCGGGCGACGGTCGATCAACTCAAGCTCGCCGAGGCCGGAGCGCCTCCTGCCCAACAAGCCAACTATCGGGAGACGGTGGCCACCTACCAACGCCTCGCCGCCGAACAGGCGACCAAGAAAGAGGAACTCCGCAAACAGGCGGAACAGGACCAGCTAACATACGACGCCCTCAACTACCACGACGACCAGTTCGATCTATCCGACACACTGGTCGCCCTGTCCATTTCGATGCTGGCGCTCACCGCGCTGACCCACAAAAAGTCGCTCTACTGGGCCGCGCTGGTGCCGACGGCGTTCGGGGTGCTGATGGGCCTGGCCGGGTTGTGCGGCTGGCACATTCACCCGGACGCGCTCTCCCGCTTGCTTTCGTGACCGTCGTCTCACTCCGGAAGCGCAACCACCGGCGGCTTGCCGCCCCACACCGGATGGGACGGATCTAGCAAATTTTTCCCATCCAACATCACTCGCCCCGATTTGCGCTCGATGGGCAGTGATCTAACGCTGTTGTCCGTCCACAGGATCACCGCCTTGCCATCGAAGGGCTTCGGATCAAAACGGGTGGTGCCGGGGATCAGAGGGGAAATGGCGATCGGGCGGGCGACTTGATCCGTAGTGACCAAATTGCCGATGTAGGCGAAGCCGCATTCACCCGATTCCAAGGCATGATCGCCGTCTATCAGGTCATCCGGCTTATGAACACCCGCGATGTGGGCGTAAAACAACCGATCACGAGGCCCGACGTCCGGGTGGCCGATGGATGGGTGACGGCGGAGCCCGGCAGGTTGCCGCCGAATCCCGGGATGGTGGACAGTGGCAGCCAACCCGACGCACCTTCATGCCATGCCAGATCCGTTAGCTGGTAGATTCGATTCGCCAGATTGGCACGAACCTGGTCAACGGTGAACAGGCCGCATTGCTGGCCCTGATGTTGGATGGAAATCTGCATGATGGAGAATCGCTCGCGGCCACCACAAGATGAAAGTCGCGCCGTTTTGGCACGTGGTTTCTTTTGCTTGATTTGGAAACACCGACGAAGAAGCTCGCGTAAACCAACTCCTCCATGCGCCTCAACATCCTGTTCGCCCTCGCCCTCGCCGCGAATCTAACCGCCGCTCCGATTCCTGCTGCCGCTTACCAAAATGGCCTCGCGATCGGTTGCCAAGCATACTCCTTCAAGGAATTCAGCGCCTTCGAAGCCATCGCCAAAACCAAAGAAGCTGGCGGCACGATCATTGAGTTCTACCCTGGCCAAGTGTTGCGACCAAACTCGACAAGCGTGGTTTCCCACAACGCCAGCGACGCCGACATACAGACGCTCAAGAACGAGTGCGCCCGCCAAGGGATTTCCCCCGTGAACTACG
>JAYTEI010000220.1:0-3350 GCA_043735445.1 Akkermansiaceae bacterium
GGCTGAGTTGGTTCCGCAATCGAGTCCGATGGTGAAGGGCATGACAGTGGGTTCATGGCGATCCTGACGGGCGGCGGAAAGAGCCAATACGTATGACAGTCAATTTCCCGCTGGACCGGGCGGGACATCGCGGGACATCGCGGGAAATCTGGCGGCGATGTTGCAGCCGCCGATGGGGGAAGTGGCGAAGGCGTGCGGGGTTTCCAAGAACACGGTGAGGCTGGCTTTGCGAAGAAGTCTGCGGATTTCCGAGGTGACGCGCGAACCGGCCCTGTCATTTGCGTGCAGCGACCAACACGCGCTGGCGTTGGTGGCGTTTGAAAAGGCGGTGTCGCTCGGCTATCAGCGGCCGGCTTTGGTGCTCGACGGAGTGATCGACGAACTGACGGAAGGTCGTCTATCTGCGGGGTTCTTGACCGGGCAAAACCGGCTGATGGAAGTCGGGCAGCAGACCCAACCATTTTACCAAGTCGCGGCCGTCCGCAATGATCGGAGTGTGTTTGCCAAGTGGTTTGCGGAGAACCAGCCGGGCGTCATTTTAAGTCTCTATCATGAGGTGGAGCGGTGGCTTCAGGAGCTCGGCCTAACAGTGCCGGGCGATGTCGGGCTGATCCAGTATGAATGGCGGGCCGACCACCGCGGCTGGGCGACGCTGATCGGGAGCCATTGGGTGGACGGAGCCACGGTGAGACAAATCCCGCTCGGTGGAAATCTCGCATGAAGGTTGCAATTTCAGGGATTCTGTCCTACTTCGCCGCGTCCCAGCTACCTCATGACCTCGATCCGAACCATTGCCCCGCTAGCCGCCGCCCTTGCCTCACTCTTGCTGGCGAGCTGCGCTAACATGAAGCCCGGTGCCCAAGTTACCAAAGACGGCAAGCCGGTGAATCCATTCCCCGCTGGCACTTACGATCATTTCAAGGCCGAGCCGAACTACCCGAAAACTTTCTCCGTTTGGAAAAACGAGGAAGTGCTTTCCCGCACCAATGCCGAGAATTCCTCCATCGTGATCAGCTTGGAGAAACAACGCGGTTTCCTCATGAATGGCGAGGATGTGGCGCTGGACTACCCGATTTCCTCCGGCGTCCCGGCCCGCCCCACTCCGCCTGGCACCTTCTACATCCTCGAAAAAGTCGTGGATAAAAAGTCTAACAAATACGGCCATATTTATGACGCCGCTGGTGAGGACATCAATAGCAACGCCGACCTCTCCATGGACGCCGTGCCTGAGGGCGGTCGCTTCCAAGGTGCCTCGATGCGCTACTGGATGCGTCTAACCAATGACGGCGTCGGCCATCACATCGGGCCGTTGCCGAAGAGCCGCCGCCCGGCTTCCCACGCCTGCATCCGCGGGCCAAGCGCTACGATCCCGATCGTTTATTCCAAGGTCAAAGCCGGCACCCGGGTGGTCGTCGAGTGATCGCCTGATTTCATTTTTCACGGAAAAGGCCCGGACGCATTTGCATCCGGGCCTTTTGATTTTGGAGATCACTCGTCCTCTTTGACGAACTCCTTGTGACCCGCCTTTTTCATTTCCTTGACCGCATCGACCAACTTTGCGACCTCGTCGATCTTGCCGTTGAGAAACGCTTCTTCGACTTCGCACAGCGTGACGTAAAGCTTGCCGATCATCTTGTGATAGGCCGCAAATGCCTTCGCTTTCTCCGAGCCTTCCGGCATTTCCTTGATGGTTACCGGAACTTCCGAAATCCCCTTGAGCAACGCCGCCTGGGCCTCGCGGGATTGGGTTGCGCCCTTCACCGGGTCGGTCTCTTTGCGGAACGCTTTGAACGCGTCGTTCATCGCTTCCATCTGTTTGCCCAAAGCCGTGGTCTCCTTTTCTTTATCCTGCGCCCGCACCGGGATCACCATTAGCCCTGCCGCACAGCCCAGTAGAAATAGTTGTTTTTTCATGTGCCCGGAATACGAGCGAAAATCGACCACCTTTCCAACCGTAAATTTTCCGTTTATTTTTGGCAGCATTGCCGCCATCGTCCCGCGCTTGCACTCGAAACAAAAATGGCGGCGGCGGCTCGTCCGCCTCAGCGGCGCGGGCTTGTTAGTCGCGCTGCTCGGGTGGTTCGCGTTGCCCTTCGCCGTTTCCTTGCCTGCGGGTTTATTGGAAAACCTAGTGGCCTCGCCGGTTCTGTTGGACCGCCACGGCGCACCGATCCTGCACCTCGCGCTGCCAGATGCGTCGCGGGCGACTCCCGTTAGGTTTGAGGAAATTCCGGCAGACCTCATCGCCTGCACGCTCGCCGCCGAGGACAAGCGGTTCTATCAGCACGGCGGCATCGACCTGCTAGCCACCCTGCGCGCGGGCCGCGATTTCCTCGCCCACTGGCGGATCATTTCCGGGGCCTCCACCATCACCCAGCAGCTTGTGAAAATTTCCTCACCGCCCGCGAAACGCAGTCCATTTACCAAACTCTACGAAGCACTCGCTGCCCGCCGTCTGGAAATGACTTGGTCGAAACCCCAAATTCTAACCGCCTACCTCAACCGCCTTGATTATGGAAATCTCCGCACCGGCACTGCCGAGGCCGCGCGGTTCCTGTTTCAAAAACCCCTCGCCGACCTCTCTCTCGCGGAATGCGCCTTGCTTGCCGGCCTTCCCCAAGCGCCATCGCGGCTCAATCCCATCAATCACCCCCAGCGCGCCATCGTCCGCCGCGCCACCGTCCTCAGGCGCCTCGCCGCCATCGGCAGTCACCCTGCCGCTCGCATTTCCTCTGCCCTCACCGAGCCGCTCAGCCTGCGCCCGCTCAACGAATCCCAACCCGCGCCGTGGCTAACAGCGCAGGCTAACAATTTTAAATCTCAACTCACGACCACCCTCGATCTCCCGCTCCAGTGCGACTTGGAAGCCATCGTCCGCGAGGAAACTGCCAAGCTCCGCGCGGCTAACCTCCGCCACGCCGCCGTTGTCGTCATTCACAACCCGACGGGCGAAATCCTCGCCCTCGTGTCCTCCGCCGACTGGCACGACCCGCGCGGTGGCCAGCTCAATGGCGCACTCACCCCGCGCTCGCCCGGCTCCACGCTCAAGCCGTTCACCTACCTGTTAGCCATGGAGCGCAGCCACCGGACTCCCGCCTCGATTCTAGCAGACATCCCCAGTCCATTCCGCACCCCGCAAGGTCTCGACCTGCCGGAAAACTACGATCGCGCCTACCGCGGCCCCGTCACCCTGCGCACCGCGCTCGCTTGCTCGCTCAACGTGCCCGCCCTCCGCGAACTCAATTTCCTCGGCGGCCCCCAGCCGCTTCACAAGCTGTTGGAGAACCTCGGCATCACCACGCTTGGCAGCGATTCCGCCGTCCACGGCCTCGGTCTAACACTCGGCAACG
>JAYTEI010000221.1:0-3339 GCA_043735445.1 Akkermansiaceae bacterium
GACGCGGCGAGCGAACCCACAGTGGCTGATAGGCTGCGGGGCGATCTGGCGCTGCCGGACGCGGATTTCAGCAGGGCGCTGGAGCGGGTGGTGCGCGTCTTGCCGCGACTCACGCTGGGGACGATGGACAGCTTTTTCGCCAAGGTGGTGCGCGGCTTCCAATACGAACTTGGTCTAACGGGCGGCAAGTTCGATCTGCTAGAAGGCCCACGGGCGGTGGCGGCGGCGGACGAAATCCTGGCGACGATTTTAGGAGAAACGCTGGTGGATGCGGGTGGCGACGATTTCCTGCACTCCTTCCGCCGGGCCACCATCGGCAAGGAGGAGCAAGGGGTGATGGAAGGGCTGCGAGGTTTTGTGAAAAGCTGGCAAAGCCGCTACCGGGCCAGACACGATTTGGAATGGGGTCCGGCGGCTCTGGCAGGCGTGCGGTTAGAAGATTGGGAAGCGCACAAACACGAACTCGCCGCAAAGGTCCGGCGTGGACTCGATGGCATCGACTTCACTCGCAAGGGCCAGCGCGAGGTGGTGGAGAAAGTGATCGAATCGCTAGCAGATCACACCATCGGCAGCGGCAGTCTTGGCAGCGCGACTGGCTTGTTAGGCAATGTGCTAGAAGCGGCGGGCGGTGGCCCCGGGCCGCTGAGCGTGAAGTATTACAAGGAGTTTCTCATCGGCGGACCGGCGGGCGATGCGCTGCGCGAGCTGGTAAATCTAGCGGCCCACTGTGAGCTGGCGGCGGCGCTCCACCGGACCCGCGCGGTGCGCGAGGTGATCTCGGTGTATGACACACGCTGCGAGCAACAACTCCGCCGCCGCGGCCTGTTAGGGTTCGACGACGTGAAGGTGCTGATGGGTGAGTGGGTGCGCAGCGAGGACGCCCGACTGCGGCGCGAGGCGGTGGACTTCCGGCTCGACGCACGTCACGAGCACTGGCTGCTAGACGAATTCCAGGACACCAGCCGCGCCGACTGGCTGGGTTTGCAACCGCTCATCGACGAAGCAGCGGGCGATGGCGAAGGGACGATGTTCATCGTCGGCGACCGCAAGCAGGCGATCTATGCGTGGCGCGGCGGCGAGGTGGGATTGTTCGATGAAGTCATCGACCGCTATCGCGGCGGGGGGCTGAAAATCGAGCCGATGTCCGAGTCATGGCGCTCTTGTCCCGAGGTGTTAGCACTGGTGAATCTCGTCTGCGGCGACACGGTGACGCTGCGCGAAATTTTCGGCGAAGCCGCAGCGAAGTGGGACTGGCAGGAACATTTTTCCGCCCATCCGCTAACCGGTCCCGCCAAGTGCGGCGAGGCACGAGTGGAAGTGGTGGCGGGAAAATGGGAGGAACGGCTGGAGCGGCTCGCGGGGTTGTTAAGTGAACTCGGAGTCGGCGAGCGGGCGCTGACTTGCGGCGTGCTGGTGCGGAGCAATGCGAAGGTGCGAGAGGTGGCGGACGAGCTGCGGGCGAGGGGATTCGACGTGATCGAGGAAGGCCGTCGCGAGCCAGCCAAGGACAATCCGGTGGGCATCGCGCTGGGGCATTTGCTCAAGTGGCTGGCGAATCCGGCGGACGCGTTTGCCAAGGAGGTGATAGAAATGTCGCCGCTGGCAGCGACCTTACGCGCGAGGTTCGGCGAGCACTGGCAGCAAGTCTGGGAGGGATTGTTAGGTGTGGCGTCAGTAGCGGGGTTCGCGGGGATGATCGAGCAAGTCGTCGAGCCATGTTGGGCGGAGTGGTCGGATTTCGGCCGCCGCCGGGCGGGCGATGTGATGACGGCGCTCGCCGGTCTGGACGCACAAGGCGGGGCGACGGCGCGGGAAGCAGCGGAGTGGATCGAGCGGTTAGAAGTTTCACAAAGCCCGGGCATCGCGGCAGTGCAAGTGATGACGATCCATAAGGCCAAGGGTCTCGGCTTCGATGTGGTGGTGCTGCCGGAACTGCCTAACGACAAGATTCCCTCGGCGCAATATTTCGAAGTGGCGGAGGGCGACGGGTGGATCACCCAGACACCGCCGAAGTGGGCGCGGGACATGATTCCGGAAATGCGCGAGGCGGAAGCAAGCTGGGCGGCGAGCCAGCGCTACGAAGCGTTTTGTATGCTATACGTGGCTCTAACACGCTCCAAGCGCGGACTGTATGTCCTGCTAGAACCACCGTCTGCCTCGCAGGACGCGGACAAGGCGTCGCTGGCGAATTGGTTAGCAACATCGGTTTCCTCGAACGGCCAACCGGGCACAGTCTATCAGTCGGGATCGCCCGACTGGGTGGAGACCATTTCCCGCATGAGCCGGGCGAAGGACTCCGCCGCACTGCCGCCTCTAACTGGTGGCGTGGCCCGCCGCGAGCGGACGACTCCGAGTGCTGCGAAAAAGAGCGCCCATTCCGCGAGTGGCATGAGCTACGGCAGCGAGGTTCATGCGGCTTTCGAACGAGTCGGCTGGGTGGATGAAACAACTCCGGTTTTGCCCGCCGGTGAGGCTGGCAAGGTGGTGGCTGAGTTGCTAGAAATCCCAGCGCTGCGCAAGCTGTTCGCCCGCAATAGCCGCCCGGTGGAACTCTTCCGCGAGCAGCCCATCGACGCGATCGTCGGTGGCAAATGGCTCAGCGGCGTGATCGACCGGCTGCACCTCCACCGCGATGCCCTCGGCGGTGTGACGCGCGTGGAGGTGATAGATTTCAAGACCGATGCGCTCGATGAGATCGGTAAAATCACTGAGCGCTACACCGCCCAGATGGAGGCTTACCGCGATGTCATGGCTCGGGCCTATCCGAGTGCGCGGGTCGAGTGCATTCTGCTATCAACCCGTTGCCGCGAGTGGGTGGCGTTGTAGCTCCGACCATCGGGATCGTTGGCAGAAAAATTTAAAGGCAGATAAATTGTAAGAGTCTTCAAATTTCCTGCCTTTAAATTTTCCTGCCTTCGCGTGATTCGTGCGGGTGGATTCCGAGCTTTAGGTAACCTCAGACATCCTGATCCGGTTGCGCCGGATCCTTGATTTTTCGTAGGCGGCTCGGAAAATGATTTGGCGCAAACCGCGTCTTCCGCGGAGGGGGTGGCATGGTGCAGAGTCGGGGTGAACAACGCCTTCCGCAGCACGGAAGCGAAACCCTTCCCCGCACCACGCCACAACTCTTGTTACCCGGAATGCCCGAGGGGGCAATTCGAATCAAGCCCGTCGTAAGTCGTCTTTCCAAGGACCGCCAGGTGACCTGGTTTCTCGACGAACTGACCACTACCAACTATTGCCATCCCGAAACCGGCCACCGCTTCATCTATCAGCTCGTCTGACCCAGCCACCCAGCCAGACCTAAAACGCGCCAAATCATTTTCCGACCGGATCAGG
>JAYTEI010000222.1:0-7357 GCA_043735445.1 Akkermansiaceae bacterium
TCACCTTCCGGTATGACCGCGACCTCTGTGGTGGCGACAAAACCTACCTGAACGTGACGCCCTCTTTGAATTCCGCTACCCGCGCAAAGCGTTCCGGGATCTGAGTTTCGCCACGCGCCAGCGGCTGGTGACTCATCTCAACCGCCGACGCCAAAGGAAAGACCACCGACCGAAAGGAATGAGCCACCACCAATATCTTGAAAAACTGGGACTCGAACGCCTATGACGAAATACTACGGGTGAATTCGGGTGTCTTCCTTCCACCTTGATCCCTAGGGTGGTGCCCCTGATTGCCAATTCCGACAGTTGCCAGAAAGATGGCTGCCGCCACCCAAGTAATAATCCGCCCCAATGAAAAAATCCATCACCGCCCTCGGTCTTTCACTCGTCGCCACGTTGCTGCCCGCCTACTCGGAATCTGGGATCGGCTGGGTTTCCTATTCAGGAGGAACAGGTCCGGGCGCGGGCAAACAGATCGTCCTGTTAGCCGGCGATGAGGAATACCGCTCCGAGGAAGCGCTGCCGATGTTGGCGAAAATCCTCAGCCAGCGCCACGGCTTCACCTGCACCGTGCTCTTCTCCACCGATCCTGATGGCACCATCAATCCGAACCAGGGCGACAGCCTCGGCAAGCCCGAGGCGCTGGATGCCGCCGATGTCATCGTCACCTCGCTGCGTTTCCGCAAGTGGCCTGACGCAACGATGAAGCACTTCGACGACGCCATCCAGCGCGGTGTCCCGGTCGTCGGCCTGCGCACCAGCACCCATTCGTTTCAGCTCCCGGACACCAGCGCGTTTAAGCAATATAACAGTTATGGCAAGCGAGTGCTCGGCGAGGGCTGGGTCAGCCACTGGGGAAATCACAAGGTCGAGGCGACCCGTGGCGTGATCGAGTCCACCGCCAGCGAGCACCCACTGCTGCGCGGAGTCGAGATGGTATTCGGCGATACCGACGTCTATGAAGCCTACCCGCCCTCCGACGCAACCATCCTGCTGCGCGGCCAAGTGCTCAAAGCCATGGACCCGAATGCCCCGCCCGCTGCTTACGAAAAACAACGCGCCAGCGACAAACAGAAGCAGGACATCAACTCGCCGATGATGCCCATCGCCTGGCACCGCGAGGTCAAGAACGAGGCCGGAAAAACTCACAAAATTCTCTGCACCACCATGGGAGCCGCGACCGATCTTGCTAATGAAGGACTCCGCCGCCTCATCGTCAACGGCGTCTATTGGGGCGCGGGCTTGGACATCCCGAAAAAGGCGGATGTCACTCTGGTGGGCGAATACAATCCCAGCAAGTATGCCTCTAACGGCTTCAAAAAAGACACCAAGGCTGCTGACTACGAGCTGGCGAAATAACGGTTCAGTGGAATCTCTTGGTAAGTGGTTCGTGACGCTATGAATCCTAAATGGCCTTGGACTGAAGGGGCAAACTCCGAACGAAGAGATTGATCTCCCACCAGACCTATTCATCTTCCCGCCATGCGCTTCGCCGATCGTCTTCAACTACGGATTGAGAAAACTGGATCCCGTCTCTGCGTCGGGCTCGATCCAAGGCCCGGCGATGGCGGGGCGGCGTTTGCGCGGAATTTCATGCTGCAAGTCATCGAGGAAACCGCCGTCTGGGCCGCAGCGTTTAAGCCGAACATGGCTTACTTCGAAGCCATGGGCATCGAAGGGATTCGGTTGTTAGAAGACCTCCTCGCCGCGATGCCCGACGACGTGCCGGTGATCTTAGACGCCAAACGCAGCGACATCGGCGAGACTCAGAAATACTACGCGCAGGGCTATTTCGCGGGCTGGAATGTCGATGCCGTCACGCTCAATCCGTTTCTTGGCTACGATTCCATCGAGCCGTTTCTCGACTGGGCAGGAAAGGGGATCTACCTGTTAGCCGTGACCTCCAATCCCGGCTCGGCGGATTTCCAGCGGCAAAAACTTGCTGACGGACGCTCCGTGTTCGAACTCGTCACCGCGCTCGGCGAACGCGCGAAATCCGAAGGCCGCGCCACCGATGTCGGCTACGTCGTCGGCCTAACCAATGCAGCGGATGTTCTCGAAAAAATCCCAGATGCGCCGTTGTTAGTTCCCGGCCTCGGGGCGCAAGGCGGCGACCTTGCGTCGCTAGCCGCTGCCGCCCGCCGTGCGCCGGATGTCATCAACGTTTCGCGCGGCATCCTCTACGCCGCAGACGACCGCGGCTTCGGCGCGCGGGCGCGGGAGTGGGCGGAAAAAATCGCCGCAGCCTACGGGAAATGAGTTGGAGTTTTTCCTGCAAGCCCGCGAATCATCCGCTAAGATCAGCCCACTGTGGATCATGACGAGACCTCACCCATGAAGCCGATGCCTGCTCGGTATTCCGGCCTGCTGCCGCAAAAAGGCTGGCCCGCCCGCAACCTGAAATTCCTGAGACACCGGATCGTGCCCGGCATGTTCCAGCGCATCAATGGCGATGTCCTCCAGCCCGTCCTCGCCCCGCCGGATGCCGACAAAGTGCGCGTCACTTGGATCGGTCACGCCTCGTTTTTCCTGCAATTCGCCGGCCACTCAGTGATCGTCGATCCCAACTGGGCGAAGTGGCACGGCCCGGTGAAACGCCAGCGCAAACCCGGCCTCGACCTGCACGGCGTGCCAGAAGTCGATCTCGTGTTAGTGACCCACGCCCACTTCGATCATTTGCATAAACCGAGTCTTAAAATCCTCCAAGCGCGCGAGGGAATCGTCGTCCCGTTAGGCAGCGGCTCGCTGGTCAAGCGCTTGAAATTTCCCGCCATCCACGAGATGCGGATTTGGGATTCCCTAACATTCGACCAACTGGAAATCATCCACACGCCCTGCCACCACTGGGGCGCACGCTTCATCCACGACACCCACCGCGACTACGGCGGCTACATCGTCCGCGCCGGCGGTAAAAGTGTCTTCCATTGCGGCGACAGCGCCTACTTCGACGGCTTCAAAGACATTGGCCAGCGCTACGAAATCGACATCGCGCTGATGCCCATCGGCGCCTACGAGTCGCCGAGCGGACGCGATGTCCACATGAACCCGGAAGAGGCCGTTAGAGCCTTCGCCGACCTCGGCGCGAAGCTGCTCATCCCCATGCATTATGGCACTTTTCCTCTGGGAAATGAACCTCACCACGAGCCAGTGGACCGCCTGCTGATGGAGGCGGACCGCTTGGGCATCAGCGATCAGATCCTCATTCCAGAAGAAGGCGTCGGCATCGAGTGGTGAATCTTTTTCGGGAACAAATCAGCAAGTCATGTATCCTACGGGCATGAATCGCCGCCTCGCCCTCTCGCTGTTACTCCTCATCCCGACCCTCGCTTCCTGTGAACCCGATAAAGCCATGACCGCCACTGACAAACAAGCCGCCAAGATGCCAGTCGTCCCCGCCGGGGCGGAAACCGCGACGCTTGGAGCGGGTTGCTTCTGGTGCATCGAGGCCGCCTATCGGCAGTTAGACGGCGTCTATTCCGCGACCTCCGGCTACATGGGCGGCTCTGTGAAAAACCCAACTTACGAGCAAATCTGTGATGGCGACTCTGGCCACGCCGAGGTCGTTCAGGTGATTTTCGATCCTAAAAAGATCACCTATGAAAAAGTCCTCGCCTGGTTCTGGGACTTGCATGATCCCACCACCCTCAACCGCCAAGGCAACGACTCCGGCACCCAATACCGCTCCACCATTTACTATCACTCGGACACCCAGAAAAAAACCGCCGAGGCGTCCAAGGCCGCTGCTAAAGCCAATTTCAAAGACCCCATCGTCACCGAAATCACCAAAGCCTCCGAGTTCTATCCAGCCGAGAACTACCATCAGAATTACTACAACGAGAACAAATCGAAGAACCCGTATTGCCGGTTTGTCATCGAGCCGAAGCTCAAGAAGTTGAAGCTCGACCATTGATTCTAACGGGGTGGTTGACGTGGCCCCCAAGGAGCGGCGGACTCCGATCCGCCGAGCCAATGGCAAGTCGATGCTCCCAGCGCGAAGCACTTCTCCATCGGCCCCCCATTGGCTCTTGGCGATTCAGAGATCGCCATTCCTTGCTGCCGCCCACCAGTCTCAGTTCCACCCAATTCAGACTTGCGGGCCGTAGGGGGCTTCTATTGACTCCGCCATGGCAGAGATTTCTCTCGGACTTTCATTTGATGACGTGCTTTTGGTGCCGGCTTTAAGCTCGGTTTTACCCGGTGAAGCGGACCTATCCACGCATGTCACCGCAGGCATTCCCTTGTTTCTTCCGGTCGTCTCGGCGGCCATGGACACGGTCTCAGAACACGATCTAGCAATCGCCCTCGCCCGCGAAGGCGGCATGGGCGTGATCCACCGCGCTTGCCCCATCGACGAGCAGGCGGCGATGGTTTCTCGAGTGAAACGCTCGGAAAATGCCGTCATTCAAAAGCCCCACACCGTCCGCAAGGAGGACACCGTCGATCACGTCCGCGCGGTCATGGCGAAAAACGGCTTCTCCGGATTTCCTGTGATCGATGCCGCCGGCCGCCTCGAAGGCATGGTCACCGGTCGCGATGTCCGCTACCTCGACCGCCTCGACGCCATCGTCGCCGATGTGATGACTCCGCGCGAAAAACTCATCACCGCTCCGGGCAATACCAGCCTCGAAGAAGCCCGCCGGATTCTCTATCAGAACCGGATCGAGAAGCTGCCGCTGGTGGATGCGGACGGCCGCCTCGTCGGCCTCATCACCGGCTCGGACATCGAGAAGCGCATCACGTTCACCAACGCCGCCAAGGACGACAACGGCCAACTCCGCTGCGGTGCCGCCGTGGGCGTCGGTCCCGACTGCATCGACCGCGGTCGCGTGCTGATAGACGCCGGAGCAGATGCGTTGTTTATCGATGCCGCCACCGGCCACACCCGCCACGTCATGGAGGTCATCGGGAAACTTCGGGCGCTTTCTAACGTCCCAGTGGTCGCCGGAAATGTGGTCACCGAGCAAGGTGCGCGCGATCTTGTGAGCGCCGGAGCGAATGCCGTGAAAGTCGGTGTCGGTCCCGGCTCCATTTGCACCACCCGCGTCATTTCCGGCGTCGGGATGCCGCAGTTCACCGCCATCCAGAACGTTGCTAACATTTGCCGCGAGCACGGCGTGAAAGTCATCGCCGACGGTGGCATCCGTTACTCCGGAGACATCGTCAAAGCCATCGCCGCCGGTGCCGATCTGGTGATGCTCGGCTCGCTTCTAGCAGGCACTCGCGAAAGCCCCGGCCAGACCGTGCAGTCGCAAGGTCGCCGCTTTAAGACCTACCGTGGCATGGGTTCCATCGGTGCCATGCAAAAAGGCGCGGGCGACCGCTACGGCCAGAACAGCTCAGGTAAATTGGTGGCGGAAGGCGTCGAAGGCCGCGTCCCCTACAAAGGCCCGCTGTCCGACGTCATCTTCCAACTCATGGGCGGCCTCAAATCCGGCATGGGCTACATGGGAGCTGCCACCCTAACAGAACTCCGCGAGCGCGCCAACTTCGTCCGCGTCACCGCCGGCGGCCTCCGCGAAAGCCATGTCCACGACGTGGTCATGACCGAGGAACCGACGAACTATCAGCCGCTGAGTTAGAAATTAAACCGCAGATGAACAGGATTTACGCAGATCCCAAATGTGATAAGAAATGAAGTCACGGCATGTTGCCGGAAATCCTGGATCTCTCCCATCTGCGTCCATCCTGTTAATCTGTGGTTGAAAAAACTCAGATGAAAATATTTTAGTTAGTTTTCAGATTTTCCACCAAATGCACGATTCCAACCACGTCGCCGTCCTCGACTTCGGCTCTCAATACACTCAGCTCATCGTCCGCCGCGTGCGTGAGCTTGGCTACTTCGCTAAGCTTTATGCCATCGAAGATTTCCCCGACATCGGCAAGCCCGGCGCGATCATTCTATCAGGCGGACCGAAGAGTACCAGCGAGGTGGACGCGCCAGACCTCGACTTCGAAGCGCTCCAAGCCTTCAACGTGCCGGTCCTAGGCGTCTGTTATGGGATGCAGCTTCTCAACATCAAATTCGGTGGCAGCGTGGAGGCCAGCGACCGCCGCGAGTATGGTCCTGCCAGTTTGTTTCCCGCCGAATGCATCGGGCTTTACGAAGGAGTTTCCGCATCCTCGCAAGTGTGGATGAGCCACTCGGACACCGTGAAAATCATCCCGGAAGGCGCGAAAGTCATCGCTGCTAACCAGCACGGCACGCCCGTCTCGCTGCAATGGAACGAATATTTCTTCGGCATCCAGTTCCACCCGGAAGTCACCCACAGCCACGAGGGATTGCAGATCCTTAAAAATTTCCTCGATCATTCTGCAAATCTGCTGCCGTTCCATATCGACGATTTTAAGCGCGAGATGATCGACAGCATCCGCGAAACCGTGGGCACCCGGCAAGTGGTTTGCGGAGTCTCCGGCGGCGTGGATAGCACCGTCCTAGCAGTTTTACTGCAACACGCCGGAGTCAAGGTGCGGGCGATCTTTGTCGATAACGGCCTCCTCCGCAAAGACGAGGCAGCGGTGGTGCAAGCGAACTTCAAACGCATCGGCGTGCCAATCGAAACGGTGGATGCCTCGGAGAAATTTCTAACCGCGCTGGCCGGCGAGGGCGATCCCGAGAAGAAGCGCAAGATCATCGGCAACATGTTTATCGAAGTCTTCTGGGACTCCGTGGGCGATGCCGAAATGCTCGCGCAAGGCACACTCTATCCGGACGTAATCGAAAGCGCGTCGAACGCAAAGTCCAAAGCTTCCGTCATTAAAACTCACCACAACCGGGTTCCCAAAATCCTCGAACTCCAGGCGCAAGGAAAAGTGTTGGAGCCTCTAGCAGAACTTTTCAAAGACGAAGTCCGCGAGCTTGGCGCCGCTCTCGGCATTCCCGAAGACATCCTCCAGCGCCACCCGTTTCCCGGCCCCGGTCTATCCGTCCGCTGCCCTGGAATCGTCGATAAGGAGCGGCTCGACATCATCCGCGAGTGCGACGCGATCTTCATCGGCAAGCTCAAGGAACACGGCTGGTATGACAAAGTCTGGCAGGCTTACGCCGGTCTTATCCCGGTGAAAACCGTGGGCGTCAAAGGTGACGAGCGCAGCTACGAATGGGCCACCAACCTCCGCGCCGTCATTTCCGAAGACGCCATGACTGCCGACTGGGTGGAGCTGCCCTACATCATCCTCCGCGAGACCAGCCACAAGATCCTCAACGAGGTGAAGGGCATCAACCGCGTGCTCTACGACGTCTCCACCAAGCCACCTGCTAGCATCGAGTGGGAGTGACAAGGAGCGTGGGCGTCTCGCCCACGAGTATTCACCGAATTACAATCTCGTGGGCGAGACGCCCACGCTCCTTGAATCACGG
>JAYTEI010000223.1:0-3336 GCA_043735445.1 Akkermansiaceae bacterium
TGGAAGATCCGCCAATTTTACACGGCCATGGAGCCATCCGATGAGGAACCGGATCGGGCATGGAAGGCGGTCGATAAAATCCACCGGGAGTGGATCCAAGCCAAGCCGGGGTCGATCACTGCCCACGTCGCCCATGCCAATTTTTATGTGAACTATGCATGGTTCGTGCGCGGCAGCGGCTATGCATCATCGGTGTCGGAGCGGGAGAATTTTAGTTTCGAAAAGCGCTTGGAGTCTGCTTTAAAAGTTCTCCAAGCCTGCCGCGAGTTTCCTGAAAAGGACCCGATGTGGTGGAAAGTCGCGCTGACCACCGCGCTCGGCCAAGGTTGGTAAAAGAAGGCATTTGATCAGATCGTCGATGAGGCCGTGGCTTTCGCTCCGACTTATTATGGCCACGACACCCAGCGGGCTTACTCGCTACTGCCGCGTTGGTATGGGGAACCCGGCGATTGGGAAGATTATGCGATAAAAGCGGCGGAGCGGAAGGGCGGACTCGGCGTGGAAACGTATGCCCGTATTCTCATTTCCATGCGCCCATTCCACGAACAAATCTTCCGGGAATCCAAGGCGTCTTGGCCCAAGACCAAGGAAGGTCTCCAACAGTTGCGGGCGAAATACCCGGACTCCCTTGCGATAACGAACGAGGCCGCCCTGCTCGCGACGATGGCATCCGACCAAGCTTATGCGAATGAGATGTTCGACCTCCTCGGCGATACTTATTTGCTCTCTGTCTTCCCGAAACCAGAGAGATTCGCCCATTACCGCCACTGGGCGAAAACCGGTAATTGGTGAGCTGCGGAAAGAACTGAAAGTGGTGGGTAGCGGCAAGGCATCAATATGGAGCGCTGATAATTTTGACTGACCGGATGGCGGCGAGAGAGGCCGAAGAATCTCATGCTCCCGCCTTCGCCGCGATCGGCAGACGGACAGAACTGTCACCTCAAATGCATCCGCGCAGACACTCAAAAACGAACTCGTTGCGTCAGCTTAAATCTCCAGTTATTTAGCTAAATAACGAATTAATCAGATCGAGTTTTGGGGCGTGGGGTTTGGGTAGGGCGAATTTAAGCGGGTGGGCAAAAAAGGAGAGTGACCATTTTGGGCCACTTGCCGATGGAGGTGAATGCGGGAACTCGATGCTGATCTCGATCACTTCTTGTTAGCCCATGACAAGAGAGTCGTGGCTCCTGATGGCTTCGGTCCTTCGTTCCCAGGCAGCGGAGGTTATATACTGCCTGTAAATATCTATCAACCCGAGCTGCCCGTGCGAATAGAAGAGGAGCAGGGCTGCTGCCATTTCGCCCGGATTAGTGAAAGTCGTGAGTCGAGGGACGGCAGCACCCATTTTCCTAACCGACGGATCGACGCAGCGCTTTGGCTTCTTCGAGGACGGCTTGGAGGGCGGAGTGAACGGGTGAGGATGGGGAAATGTTAGGGCTGGTAATTGAGGCGGCGGGTTGCGGGGGGGCGAGGTCGTCAGTATCGCCGAGGCCGGCATCGCGGTGGCTGCGCATGCGGGTGGCGATGAGTTGTTTGAGTTCCTCGGCGTTGTCGATGCCGCGGAAGTAGGCGGTGTGGAGATTATGTTGGACGCCGGCTTGGGGATTTTTCGCGGCACTGCTGCCGCCGCCGGCGGTCTCGACTTTGAGATCGGCGATGCCGAGGAGTCGCTGGATGGGGCCTTGGGTGACGGCAAGGTTTTGGATGTTAGCGAAGGTGAAGGTGATTTCTCGGACGGAGAGGACACCCTCGCGGATGCGCAGGCTGCGATCAGTGACGAGATACCAACGTTTCTCGAAATCTAACTGGACGAGGGCGAGCCGGAAAAGGGCACTACCGACGAGGAAACTCACGATCACGATGCCAAGGGTGGTGACCACGGCGAGGGTGCCGCCGGATTCACGACTGAAGATGACGGTGCCGATTGTTAGAAGTGGGATGGCGGCAACCGCGAACATGAAAAGGGTGCGGATGGCCCACAGCAGGCGGAGGTAGGAGAGGTATTTGGGGGAGGCGCGGAAGACGCGGGCGGAGGTCTCGTCGCCGGGCGGTGGCTCGGGTTGGGGCGGGATGCGCAGCCATTTTTCCCCGAGGAGGCGGAAGGAGTTATACATCGCGGGTGGGGTTATGGGATTGGAGAGCCTCGCGGGTGAGGCGGAGTTCGTCGCGGATTTCCAGCAGGATGGCGGCGGTTAGTGGGTCAGTCGCGGAAGGGTTAGGGAGGGTGGCTGGTGCGGCTGGGAGACGGCTGTCGCTGCGGGCGCCTCTCATGCGGGAGTAGAGGAAGTCCCGGATGGCCTCGTATTCCTTGAAACCCTCAATGACGAGCTCGGCCCCGGCATTTCCGGAGGCGGTCTGGATCTGAAGATCGGCCAGGCCGAGCCAACGCTGGATGAAGCCGGAGCGGAGGTGGATGTCTTGGATGCGGGCGTAAGTTAGATTTACCTCTCGCCGGAAAAGGATGCCGACGCGCATGTGGACGCCTTCATCATCGAAGCGATAGCGGAGGGTATAATAGCGGAAGTAGAGCAGCGGCAGTGAGAGGATGATGGCGGGGCCGGTGAGGACGGAGCGGATCAGATAGAGTGTCCACAAACGAGGGTGGGGACGCTCGAGGGCGAAGATGGCGTGGGTCTGGGGAGGGTGCTCCATGGCGGGCATTTCAACATGGATGCGGAGGCCGGGTCAATGGGGAGGGCGTAGGGCGCTGGATTCTTCTTGGCAGGTGGGCGTGGCTGGCTTGAATGGCGGCATCTTGCCTGAAGAACCTTTCTATCCGCCGTTCGACCATTGGCTTTGGCTGATTCCCGCGTTCCTGATCGGGGCGTGCATCGGCTCGTTTCTAAATGTGGTGATCTATCGGGTGCCGCGGGGAATGTCGGTGAATAAGCCGAAGCGCTCGTTCTGCCCGAAGTGCAAGAACCCGATCCCGATGTGGCTGAATTTCCCGCTGGTGAGCTGGCTGTGGCTGCGGGGGAAATGCAAGGAATGCCATGCGCCGATCGCGTTCCGCTACTTCGGGGTGGAGCTTCTAACGGCGGTGTTGTTCACGCTGATGTGGTGGTTGTTCGCGTGGCAGTCGGTGGGCGTGATCATTTTCCTGTGGGTGCTGATGGCGTTGTTAGTTTCTATCACTTTCATCGATGCCGAGCATCTGATCATCCCGAGTTCGCTGACGTGGGCAGGCTCGGTGATCGGCCTGGGAGCCTGTGCGGTGTGGCCGCAGATGCCGATGCTGGCGGGTGATGCGGGGAATTGGTTAGAGGGCTTGAAGCAAGGGACGCTTGGCTGGATCGCCGGATTCATCGGGCTGTGGTTGGTGGTGGAGCTGGGGAA
>JAYTEI010000224.1:0-3335 GCA_043735445.1 Akkermansiaceae bacterium
CAATCCTCCCCAAGCCGTGCCGACCCGCCAACGGCTGGCTGAGCCGCAGGATCACATGCCCTGGCGCTGATTTTTCATCTTAGTTTTCCACACCGATCACCCTGACCCCGTTCACCCCGTTCACAGACCCCGTTCATTAGTCACAACTCATCGGGGCCATTCCACCACGGATTTCGGGGATGCAACCACGGAAAACACGAAAGGCACTAAAATGAGAGTTTTGACTCGAACTTCAAATCATCCGAGCCGATTTCAATTCCTGATGTTATTCGTGGTTTGAATTTTGGTTTTCAGTTTCCTCTAGGGCTAACGCTAAGTTCACGCCCTTTCGATCCCAGCGACCCCGCCATGAGGTGCCGCAGGCAGATTGAATAGAACCACTATCGCATGAGGGATCGAGCTTTACCCAACAGAGCCAACCCCTCAAACTGTGCAATTCGTCAAGATGACCAAACTGCAAATCGCCTACGTCCTGTGCACGGAGCAATTGGACTATTTCTACACTCTCGCCGCCAGTGCGGCGCTGACACGCACTACAGTCCCCGCATGCAAAATGGTGTGTGTGATGGATCGCAAGACTTTCAAGCTCGCCAAATCCGCCAGAATCCGGGTCCGCGACTGGGTGGACCAAGTGGTCGTGGTCAAGACGCCTCATCGCACACCGGAGATGAAGAGCCGCTACCTGAAAACCACGCTTCGTTCCCACCTGGTCGGCGATTTCCTCTACCTTGATGTCGACGCCGTCATCGTCGATCCGCAGTTACTGACCCAGTTGGATTGCGAGTGCATGGCTGCCAGCCAGAACCGGGATCATTGCGACCACGTCGGCGCCTTCCCCGACTATATCGGCCAGTTGCTCTACGAGCCGCTGGGCTGGGACTACCCATTTCTTCCTTACGTCAACGCGGGCGTAACGTTCTGCCGGGACAATGCCCAATGCCATGCTCTGTATTCAAGGTGGCATGAACTATGGAACGAGCAGGTGACGCGAATGGGGCGGCATCTGGATCAACCGGCGTTGAACCGTGCGCTTTGGGAGTCACCCTCCCGCCTCAAGCTGATGGCACGGGAATTCAATTCGCCGGTCGATGTCGGTCCCGAATTCGAAACCGGAGCTTGGATCTATCACTACTACATTTCCTGCTACTCGGGGATTCCGAAAGCCGAAAGCCTGCTGGGAATCGCGAGCCGCATCATCCGCCGCCGCGGACGGGTGAATCCTGGATTGCTGCGTTGGATGCTGAATCAAAAACAGGCGTTCTTAAAGGAACCGGACAAGATTCTGTCAGCGATTCAGCAGGGTTTGTGGGTTCACGCCTTCCATCTTTTCCAGGACCTCCTCCGGAACACCACCTCAACTGCTCAAGGGCAATCGTTTGGTTGGCATTTCGGAAGCGAAGACCGAAATCCGATAACTAACACCTCTCCCGAAAATTCCACGGTTTCCCTGACAGATAAATGCCTTGGATCGTGACGCCTTGATGGGGTCTCGATGGTACCAGTGAAAGCGCCGGGATAAACCGGCTTGAAATCGAGAATGAAAGAGTCTTACAGAGAAAACTTAGCCAGTAGCTCTGGCCACGAACCCTACGCTGGGAGCAGTAATGCTCCGGGTGTAGCCTCCTCAAAACTCCGCCGCCGCAAATCAACTAACCAGACAACCGCCCTGGGATACTTACAGGCATCGGGCTAAAGTCGCCCGGGGTCGCCGGTCGGCGGCGGGGCGGTATCGGTGGCGGCCGGTGGGCCCAGCAGCTCGGTGAAAAGCGGCTTCAAGGCATCCGCCCAAACCTGGTAACCTTGCAGGCTCAGGTGCAGCCCGTCCACGGTCATGCCGTCGAGCAGTTGGCCTTGGGCGTCGGCGAGGCGGTCGTTCAGATTGAGGTAGCGGATGGTTTTGGCGTCGGCCAGCTTCGCGAGATTGGCGTTGAGGCGGGTGATGGCGGGCATCACCGGGCCGTCATTTCGCGGGAAAACTCCCATGAGGATGATCGTGGCAGCAGGGGCTTTTTCACGGCAAAGCTGGACGATGGCAGCGACGCCGCGGGTGACGTCGGCCACCTTCGCATCGTCGGCGGGTTCCTTGCCGAGGTTGTTGGTGCCGGCGAGGAGGACGATCACCTTGGGGTTCACGCCATCGAGCTCGCCATTGCGCAGACGCCAGAGAATGTTCTGGGTGGTGTCGCCGCCCCAGCCGAAGTTGGCGGCATTCCAGCCGTGGAAGCATTGATTCCATTGGGCGAGGAAGTCCGGGTAGTCAGTGGCACCCCAGCGGCGGGTGATCGAGTCTCCTAGGAAATAGGCGGAAATGCCGCCGGCTTTGGCTTTTCCGAGGAGCTGCTGGTGGGCGAGATGAGAGGTCCGGTCGCCGCGCATCACCGGCAGATCGGCGGCGCGGGGTGGGGCTTGGTATTTCAAGAGGCCGCTGGCCCAGCCGAGAAAGGAGCTCATGTTCGTGCGATCTTCGTGGCCGCCATCGTGCTGTCGCCAAGCCAGCTCACCGCCGAGCAAGCCAGTATTCACGAGCGGCAGAGTGGCGGTGCGGTAGCCGCCGCCCAGGCCGAGATCGCGCGCGCCGAGCAAGCGGAATGCCGGACCCGCCGCGACGGTGGCCATGAATCCTCCCTGCTGGTCCAGCCAGCGGGAGTCACCTTTTTCCGGGATCCCGTAGCTGATAAACGTCGGCCGTGGGGCACACAGCGCGATCAACTGATGCGCGTCCACCGGTAGGTCTTCGCCCGTCATGGCCCCGAAGGTGGATTCCTCAGCGCCATATTTGAGGAAATTTCCGGCCATCCAGTGGTATTGCCCGGAGCTCGTCAGGTTTTCCACCGCCTCCCCGAAGTCGCGGCGGTGCGGCTTCACCCCGCCTTCTCCCGACGAGCCGATCAGCCCTACGGCGAACCGCGGCTCCAGCGCCATCGCGACCAGCGCCGCCTTGCCGAAGCGGGAAACCCCCTCAATGCCGACCTTCTTGGAATCCACGGTTGGCAGCGTTTCCAGGTAGTCGAGTGCCCGGGCGGCACCCCAGCCCCAAGCTCGCAATGCACCCCACTGTTCCGGCGTCCGGCGTCCGCCTTGGTTCGTCAGGCCGATGATTCCGGCCGTCAGCCCTGCGCCATTGTCCGCCTGGATGCTGGCGGTGCTCAGGGAAACATAGCCCCACCCGGCGGCGATCAGTTGGTCCGGCGAGGGCGGCGCGGCCGGTTCCGCGCTGCCGGGGAAATGAGGCATCGGCTCGTCCGGCATCGCCCCCGAGCCGAACATCACCAGCACCGGCACCGCCTGCTTGGCATCGGCCGGCAAGACCGGCAAGACCGGCAAGACCGGCAAGA